>JAMPYD010000274.1 GCA_023700845.1 Elusimicrobiota bacterium
AGCTCCTGGAAGGGATGCCGCCGATCCACACCCTCGAGGACTACACGCCTTCCCTGACCACCCGGGTTCACGACTCGAAGGGCACCGTGATCTCCGAGCTGTCCATCGAGAAGCGCGCGCTGCTGCCGCTGTCGAAGATCCCGGTCGATCTGCAGAACGCCGTCATCGCGGTCGAGGACGACGCGTTCTTCAAGCACTGGGGCATCTCCCCGAAGGGCATCCTGCGCTCGTCGCTGCGCAACCTCCTCGCCCGGCGCGTCGTGCAGGGGGCGTCGACGATCACCCAGCAGCTCGCCAAGCAGATCTTCCTCAAGCCCGAGCGCAAGCTCACCCGCAAGATCCGCGAGGTCCTGCTCGCGCTCGAGATCGAGCGCAATTTCTCCAAGGCCGAGATCCTCCAGCTGTACCTCAACCAGGTCTACTTCGGCGAAGGCGCCTACGGGGCCCAGGCCGCGGCCCGCAACTACTTCGGCAAGGAAGTCTCCGAGATGACCCTCGCGGACTGCGCCCTGCTCGCCGGCCTGATCCGGGCGCCCCGGGCCAACTCCCCGTTCTTCAAGCCGGAGAACGCGCGCAAGCGGCGCTCGGTCGTGCTCCAGCGCATGCTCGACGAGAAGCTGGTCACCTTGGCCGAGGCGAACGCGGCCAACGCCCAGCCGATTCCGCTCGTCAAGCCGCTGGGCTTCGATTCGCAGGCGCCGTTCTTCGTGGAGCACGTGCGCCGCCGCGTCGAGCGCAAATACGGGACCGCCGCCGTCTGGCGCGGCGGCATGAAGGTGTACACGACCCTCGACCTCGACATGCAGAAGAAGGCCGAGGAGATCATGGAGCGGGCCCTGACCGAGTTCGACGCCAAGGCCCAGATCGAGCACGAGAAGAAGCTCAAGGACCTGCTGGCCACGGGCGAGCCCCTGCCGCCCGACATCTCCACCGGCCCGCTGGCGAAGATCCAAGGCGCGTTCGTGGTCATCGACATCAAGACCGGGGCCGTGCGCGCGATGATCGGCGGGCGCGACTCGCACTTCAACCGCGTGACCCAGGCCAAGCGCCAGCCCGGCTCGACCTTCAAGCCCTTCGTGTGGGCCGCGGCGCTCGGCTCGGGGATGACGGCGGCCTCGATGATCGACGACACGCCGCTGGCGTTCTACTTCGACGGCCGCGACTGGCGCCTCCTCGAGGGCGCGACCGACCAGTACTCGATCAACCTCGCCACCCAGCCGTTCGCCGCGTCGCCCGACTTCAAGATCTGGGTCCCCAACAACTACGACGGCAAGTTCCTGGGCCGCATCACCTTGCGCAAGGCGCTCGCGAACTCCCGCAACATCTCCTCGATCAACCTGATCACGCAGGTCGGCCCGCCGCTCGTCGTCGAGCTAGCCAAGCGCGTGGGCATCCGCTCCGAGCTCGAGCCCGCGCCCGCGCTCGGCCTCGGCGCCTCGGTCGTCACCCCGCTCGAGATGACCTCCGCCTTCGGCACCTTCGCCAACGGCGGCATCGCGGTCACGCCCTACACGCTCGAGCGGGCGGAGGACGCCACGGGCAAGCTGCTCGAGAGCCACCTCCCGTCGGAGAAGGAGGCGATGACGCCGCAGCTCGCCTACCTCGTCACGAACCTGCTCAAGGGCGTCGTGCAGAGCGGGACGGGGGCCCACGCGAGCCGGCTCGGGCGTCCGCTCGGCGGCAAGACCGGAACCTCGAACGACAACCGCGACGCCTGGTTCATCGGCTTCACCCCCGACCTCGTCGCGGGCGCGTGGATGGGCTACGACGACTTCACCTCGCTGGGCCGCAAGGACTGGACCGGCGGCTCGACCGTCGTGCCGTGGTGGACCGAGATCATGGGCGAGATCCTGAAGGATTACCCGAAGCGCGATTTCCCGGCCCCGTCGGGCATCGTCTTCGCGGCGATCGACAAGACGCAGGGCCTCCTGTACCAGCCCTCCTGCCCGAAGGCGAACAAGCTCCTCGAGGCGTTCGCTCAGGGGACGGAGCCGAAGGAATACTGCGACCCGAACCGCGTCGGGCCGTCGGTCATCGAGGTCTCCACCGACACCTTGGGCACGACGGCGCTTCCGGACGGCGGCTACGGCCTGATCAAGCCGTCGTCGGGGTCCGCCGCTCCGGGGCCCGCGCCGTCCGACGACCCCGACGCGCCCGCGCCGCTTCCCACCGACGGCGAGCTGGAGTCCGCGCCGCCCTTCGGCGAGGACAACGGCAACCTCGACTAGCCCTAAGTGTAAACTCGGACGGCGCGGGCGGCCGTGCGGCGGATGGGGAGCTCGACCGCGTCGCCGGGCTTGATCCCGGGCAGGCCGGTCGCGTCCACGAGGGTGTGGGAGATGCCGCAGCGGCCGACGAAGGGAAGGTTCACCCCCGCGCGCTTGCCCCAGAACGACTGGCTCGC
The DNA here is from genome assembly GCA_023700845.1 of Elusimicrobiota bacterium. Classification (GTDB taxonomy): domain Bacteria; phylum Elusimicrobiota; class Elusimicrobia; order UBA1565; family UBA9628; genus GWA2-66-18. The sequence continues at coordinate 2,405 of JAMPYD010000274.1, forward strand.
GCCGAGCCCGATCAGGCGCTCGGCGGGCTGCATCGTCAGGCCGTCCGCGTAGCCGACGGGAAGCGTCGCGACCGTCATGCGGCGCGGCACGAGGTACTCGCTGGCGTAGCCGATCGAGGCTCCCTTGGCGGCCTGCCGCACGGAGATCACCCGCGCGAAGAAGCGCCACGGCATCTTGAGCGCGGCCGGCTTGACCTTCGAGCGGTTGATGCCGTACAGCAGGTTCCCCACGCAGGCGAGGTTGAAGCGGCGGTGCGGGAAATCCATGAACACGGTCGAGTTCGCCGCCCGCAGGCGCAGGGCGGGGTCGAGGCGCCGGTACGGCGCGGCCAGTCGCTCGAAGGCGCCGAGCTTCTCCTCGGCCTCCACCGCGTTTTTCCCGGGCATGTAGCCGAGGTGCGCGGCCAGGCCGTCGACGGTCAGCCCGCGCATTTTCCCGAGGGCCTTCATCAGCCCGGGCAATTCCTTGGGAGCGAGGCCCCAGCGGGCGAGGCCGAACTCGAGGTCCACCTGGAGCTGGATCTTCCGCCCCTGGGCGGCCCGGTGCAGAGCCTTGGCCTGGACGAGGGACTCGATGACCGGGATCACGCCGAGCTTCAGGGCCTCGGCGGAATCCGCGGGGAGAAACGGCGCGAGCATCTGGATCGGGGCCTTGATCCCCGCCTTCCTCAGAACCGCCGCCTCGGCGAGGTCCCGCACCCCGAGGCGCTCGGCCCCGGCCTTGAGCGCGGCCCTGGAGACCTCGACCGCGCCGTGGCCGTAGCCGTCGGCCTTCACCGCGGCGACGAAGCCGGCGTTCCTCGGAAGCTGGGCGCGTATCCACGCGGCGTTGCCGGCGATCACGCCCAGGTCGATCTCGACCCATTTCATCAAGGAGGGGGAGGTCATCGCGGGTATCTTATTAAATCGGCGCGCCGGCTGTTTCCGGAAACACCCCGCCGGCGGACTATCCTTGAGGATAGTTTAGCCCCCGCCGGTCGCCGGGGACCGGGGAAATAAGTAGAATGAGCCCATGGCGACTTTAAAAATGGGCACGCGCGGCTCACCTCTCGCGCTCGCGCAGTCCGGCGCGGCGGCGCGGCAGATGGAGAAGCTCAATCCCGGTCTGACGGTCGAGACGGTGGTCATCAAGACCAGCGGCGATCTGTTCGGCGCGCCGTCGCCGGAGAAGGCCAAGCTCCTGCCGCAGGGAGCCAAGGGGCTGTGGATCAAGGAGCTCGAAGAGGCCCTGCTCGACGGACGCGTGGACTTCGCGACCCACAGCTGCAAGGACCTTCCCGCCGTGCTCGCCGCCGGGCTGTCCATCGCGGCCTATCCCGAGCGGGAGGACCCGCGCGACGCTTTCGTGGCGCGCCCCGGGCTCGACTGGAACGAGGTCAAGGCGGGCACTCGCATCGCGACCTCTTCCCTGCGCCGGCAGCTGATGCTGAGCGCCGCCCGGCCCGGCGTCGCGCTGCTGCCGCTGCGCGGCAACGTGGACACGCGCCTGCGCAAGCTGGCGGAGGGGGAATACGACGCCATGGTCATCGCGCTCGCCGGCCTGCGCCGCATCGGCCGCGCCGACGTCCCGCACGAGGCGATGGACATCGCGGTCATGCTGCCCGCCCCCGCTCAGGGCGCGCTGGCGCTCGAGGTGAAGACGGACCGCAAGGACGTCGCGGCGGTCGTCGCCAGCCTCGATCACGCGCCGACG
>JAMPYD010000275.1 GCA_023700845.1 Elusimicrobiota bacterium
CGGATGATCTTGCCGCCGACCTTGCGCAGGAGGGCGCGGTCCTTGATGAGCTGGACGATCTCCCAGGCCTCGCGCTTGGGCTCGGCGAGGCCGACGACGTCGCTGAACTTGACGTTGATCTTGGTCGGGTCGACCTTCTTCTTGCTGATGTCCGACAAGCCGCCGTACTGGAATGTATAAAGGAAGAAGACGAAGATCAGCGAGTTGATGATGCTCGACGGGAGCGAGATCACGTTGAACCCGATGATGTAGCGCGCGACGCTTTCCTCGAGGCGCGTGAGGTACCAGAGAGGGAGGAGGACGGCGGCGAGGACGATGAAGGCGAGGACGAGGTGGACCCAGTAAAACTCCCACCAGAGTTTGAATTTAGCCCAGTTCATGCTGTCTCCTTAGAATGCGTCGCCGTGGGACCCGTGAATCATAGCAATTGTTCCGAATGCCGTTAGGCGGCGGGGCTACGGGCTGATCCCGGGGAGGACGAAGGCGATCGGGCGGTCGCGGTTGGGCACGTACTTCGTGGAGCAGACGACGAAGCCGGTGGTCTTGTAGAACGGCATCTGCAGGGGCTTGGTGCAGGCGGTCACGGTGACGACGTTCCAGACCTGGGTGCGCTGGACGGTGACGCCCGGCTTGCTCGGGCAGTTAGCGGTCTGGCGGCAGAAATCGACGAGGTCGAGGAACTTCGCGGCGGGGGTGCCGTAGCCGAGGTAGGTCAAAACGCGCTCCTGGATGTGGGGGCGAAGGGTGCCTTCGTCCCAGCCTTCGTGGATGGCGTTGCGGTGCGATTCCAGCTGCCAGCGCCGGGCGGCGTAGAAGGACGCGATCTCGAGCTTCTGCATGAGGATCAGGAGCGCGAAGACCTTCGCGAAGGCGAAGAGAAAGAACATGAAGATCGGAAACAGGAGGACCGTTTCCGTCGTCGCCTGACCGCGCCTGCCCAGCCGCCTCACGGGAACTGCCTCACCTGGAACTTCGGCGTCGGCTCCGGCCACACCTTCGCGTTCGGGTTGTTGGCGCCGACGGACACGGTCGTGTGCAGCTCGGGGGCGGAATTCTTGAAATGCTGGGGCATGTTCCCGAAGTCCACGTTGAAATAATTTTTCCCGGGGATCTGCCACTTCAACGTCAGGGACAACCCGGGATACTCCGAGCCGCCGGGCTTGCTCAGGGCGTTGGTGGAGGTGCTGTCGACGGTCTGCATCTGGAACAGCCCGCCGCCGCTGCAGCCGGGGGAATCGGGCAAGGTCTCGGGCGGATCGGTGCCGAAGACGCGGTACTGCTGGATGCCGGTGCCGCCCAGGTGGCGGTTGCCGTGGTAGACGAGCTTGCGCACGCAGTGCGGAGTCGTCTTGAACTCGCCCAGCGCCACGTCGAAGCTGCGCGCCAGCTCGGTGCCGTAGACGGCGGGGTCGCCGGTGTTGAGCCAGTAGGACTTCTGCAGGAAGCTGTGGTTGGAATCCTTCGTCAGGCGCTTGAGGACCTGCCACTGGGCGTCCTCGACGGAGCCGAGCAAAGAGAAGACCTGCACGTAGAGCTTGTAGACCTCGGAGGCGAGGTCCCACGGGTGCCAGAACTTGTTGGCGTTGTCCAGCGAGAACAGGACGACGGGATCGTCGATCTGGGGGCTCGTCGAGTTCTTGCCGGCGCCCTTGCCGCCGTACTCGATGTCCCAGACCTCCTCGTTCTTGAACTCCTTCTTGCCGCTGCGGCTGCGCGGGAAGATGCCGTTCTGGTAGAGGATCTCGGCGTAGGTGATCTTGTCGCAGTGCTCGACCTTGCCTTCGCACTCGGCCGGGAAGTCGTCGTAGCCCTGCTCGAAAATGCGCATCGGGAAGGCGCCGTTGACGTAGGCGGTGCGGTTGAGGAAGTCGGAGTAGTTCGTCGCCTCGACGAAGGCCGCGGCGTCCATCGCGAACTGATGCTTGATCTTCTCGCGGGACAGCTTCGCCGTCTCATAAATGAGATAGACGAACAGGAAAAGGGTCGGGAAAAGCAGCATCGCCGGAATGACGATCTGCCCCGCCCGCGACTTCCAGGGCCTCATGGAGGAATTATGACCGGTTTTGGTCGAAATTCAATGTCGAAACGGTTAAAAATCGGTTATTTAAGGAAAGGCGGGGGCCCGGGCGTTACTTGGGCGGCGCGGGTACTTCGGGACCGAGGAAAGCGGAGGCGGCCTCGCTGTACTGGTGGGTGGCGCTCTCCAGGTCGACGCTGGCCATCACCAGGCTGCGCGGCTGGCCGCCGAGGATGCGGTGCACGCGCAGCTGCGTCGTCATGGAGTAGGTCTCGCCGCGCACGGATTCGACCTCCACCCAGAGGGCGCGCTCCCCCCAGGCCTTGAGCATGGCGGCCATGCTCGCGGCGTAAGCCGCGTACTCGGCGTCGGACATGCGCACGGTCGTGCCCATGTTGAAGATCAGCAGGCCGACCTCGGGATCATCGGCGGGGATGTTCTTGGTCACGAAGGCCGCGGCCTTCTCGGGCGGGCAGGGCGCGAGCTGGAGAAAGGCGGCCTCGTCGCGGGTGCGCTGGGCGATCTTATCGATCGCCGCATCGAGCTCGGCGATCGCGGAAAGGTTGTCGGGCCAGATACCGGCGGTCAGCCAGCGGCGATCGGTGATGTCCTCGGACTGAAGGGGACGCGCCTCGAGCCCCACGCGCGCGGAGACGAGGGCCGAGTCGAACCCCTTCACGGCGGTCACCTGGTCGGCGGCCAGGTTGAGGCCGGCGCCCGAATTGACCTCGACGAGGTAGTACGGGAGATTGCGCCGCTGGAAGAACAGCATGGCGGGCGCCGTCCACATGATCGCACGTCCCGCGATGTAGGTGCGCCGCTGGCCGCTCTTGAGGTTCTCGAAAAAGGACGGAGGCGGGTCGACGAGGAAGCGCGCGAGGGCCACCGACGGGTCCGCCTCCGCCGTGCCGCCGCACGACGGGAAATAGGGCACGAGCGGGCAGTCTGCGTCGCTCAACGCCTCGAAGTGGAGGCAGGTCAGATAGAGGCTCCAGGCCTCGCTCCAGGCGACGAAGGCCCGCTTCTCCCAGGCCTTGGCGATCGGCTTCCACCAGGCGGGCTCCCCGCGCTTGAGCTGATCTGCGGTCCAGCGGAGGATGGCCGACGTGACGGGCAAAGACGAGGCCTGGAGCGCCCCGCGCTCGAGCTGGGAGACGAACTCGTCCTTCGTCATCCGCGCGCCTCGGCCCGCCTCAGTTCGGGTCTTCGGGCGAGATCAGACCCATCTCGATGCCCTTGACGACGGCCTCGGTGCGGTTGCTGACCTCGAGCTTCTGGAATATGGCGTTGAGATGGTTCTTGATGGTCTTGACCGAGCATTCCATCTTGGCCGCGATCTCCTTGTTCGACATGCCGGTTCCGAGGAACACGAGCACGCGGATCTCGGTCTTCGTCAGCGCGACGGGCGAGTTGCCGTCGCCGCTCGCCATCTGGCGCAGGCCCTGAAGGAGCTTGCCCATCACCTGCTGCGGGATCATCACGCCGTCGTTGGCGAAGGCCTTGAGGGCGTTGACGAGCTCGGCGGCGGGGAGCATCTTCGAGAGGTAGCCGTTGGCGCCGGCCTGGATCGACTCCATCACGTGGGCCTCGTCCTCGTAGGACGACAGGATGAGGACGTTCGTGTTGGGGCATTCCTTGCGGATCAGCCGCGTCGCGGCGACGCCGTCGAGGTGCGGAAGCTTGATGTCCATCAGGATCACGTCGGGCTTGAGCTTGCGCGCCAAGCGGACGGCTTCCTGTCCGTCGGCGGCCTCGCCGACCACCTCGATGATCTTCTCGTTCTCGAGCAGATCCTTGATGCCTTCACGGAAAAGAGTCTGGTCGTCGGCGATCAGCACCTTCACGCGTTTCTTCGGGGCAGCCTTCGAAGCCATTTCGATCCTCCTAGATGCGATCCGCAGTTCGGCCTAGTTTAGCAGAAAATTATGGACGGAATTCACAAAAAGGTCAAGCCCTCGCGGGCTCAGGCCTTGCCGACGGGGACGGTGAACAGGAACGCCGCGCCCTTGCCCAGCCCCTCGCTTTCGACCCAGATGCGGCCCCCGTGGCTGTCGACGATCTCGCGCGAGATCGA
>JAMPYD010000276.1 GCA_023700845.1 Elusimicrobiota bacterium
CTTGCGGCCCGGCAGTATCCGCGCGTTGAAGGTCGCCGTCGCGTCGGCCGGGATAACGTTGCTCTTGTAGCCCGCCTTGAGCATCGTCGGCGTGACCGTGTCGCGCAGCATCGCCCCGAACTCCGGAGCCAGGCGGGCGAGGGCGGTTCCGGCCGCCTCGCGGGCGGGGCCGGCGGGGGCGCCGAGAAGGGACTTGATCGCCGCGGCGAGGGGGGCGGGGCCCGCCTCGGCCTGGCGCTCGAGGAAGCCGCGCGAGACGGGATTGAGGGTCACCGGGAACTTGTGGGCGGCGAGGCGGGCCACGGCCTCGGAGAGGCGCGCCAGGGCGTTGTCCTCGGTCGGCACCGAGGAGTGGCCGGGCTTGCCCTTGGCCGTGAGCGTCAGGTCCATGTACTCCTTCTCGGCGGCCTCGACGCGGATCTCGTCGATCCTGCCGTCCTTCCAGATCGAGTTGCCGCCCTCGTTGATCGCGAACTCGGCGTCGACGAGGTCGGGCCGGTCGCGCAGCAGGGAGTCGATGTGGCGCGCGGGCGCCCCGCTTTCCTCGTCGGCCTCGGCGAAGAAGATCACGTCGCGGGCCAGCGGCGTTCCGGCGCGCTTGAGCCAGGCCATGACGGCCATCTCCGCGGCGCACATGCCCTTGGTGTCGGCGGTTCCCCGGCCGTACAGGTAGCCGTCCTTCTCGACGGGCACGAACGGCGGGGTCTTCCAGCCGGCGGGATCGGCGGGCACCACGTCGGTGTGGCACATCAGCAGCAGAGGACGCTTGGACCCGTCGCCCTTGAGCCGCGCGACGAGGCTCGTGCGCGTGCCGGTCGAGGTGTACAGCTCGGAGGCGATCCCGTCCTTCTTGAGCGCCTCCTCGATGTAGCGGGCGGCGATGATCTCGTTGCCGGGCGGGTTCGAGGTGTCGAGGGCGACGAGGGCCTTCGCGTGGGCCAGCGTGTCGCGCTTGAGCTCGGCGTCGCGGCCGGCGGCGCGCACGGGCGCGGCGAGGAGGAGGAGCAGGAGGGGGATCATGGCCAAATTCTAGCGAAAAGCAGGGGTCGAACTGTTTCCGGAAACAGCTGGAGAAAATCCGTCCTGGAAAAGTTGAAGGCCCGCGCGATTCGTCGTCGCGCGGGCCTTCGGGGGTCCGAACTGAATCAGGCGAACAGCAGGAACAGGAGGTACGCCGTGCCCACCGCGCCGAGGGCGGTCACGACCATCGCGGCCGGGGCCAGCAGGGGTACGGCGATCATCGCGGCGATCGCGACGCTGAAGGCGATCGCGTCGAGCTTCTTGTCGGACTTGCCGAAGATCCAGCTCATGAACAGCGCGCCGCCGATCTGGCTCAGCGCCTGCGGGATGAGGGCCTCGGGAACCAGCGCGAGGGCGCCGAGGAAGCCGATCAGAGCCGCGCCGATCTTGAGGTACAGCCAGTTCTTCGGGTTGACGGCGGACTCGTCCTTCTTCCCGCCGGCCTGGCCCTTCGCCTTCTTCGCGGCCTCGATGGCGGCCTTGCGCTTGGCGAGCTCGTCGGCGATCTCCTGGGTGCGCAGGGAGTCCTTGGCCTTCTTGAGGACCTGGTCGGGGTTCGACTCGACCGAGTCGACGGTGCCCTTCGCGTCGGCGACCTTGTCGTTGACCGCGTCCTCGAAGCGGCCCATGTTGTCCTTCAGGTCCCCGATCTGGAAGCCGCCCTTGAGCTCGGCGATCTGCTTCTGGATATCGGCGGACTTGACCTTGGTGAGGCCGGCCTGGATCTTGGCGAGGGTCTCCTCGCGCTCGGAGAAGAAGCGCGCGCGCTCCTCCTTGATGTTCTCCAGCGCCTTTTCGGAGGACGCGAGCTGGTCCTTGCTGGCGGCGACGGACGCCTCGAGCGTCTTCTGGCTGTTGAGGAGGCCGGCGGCCTGGATGTCGTTGGCCGGGTCGTTGTCGGAGAGCAGCGCCGTGATCGTCCGGTCGAAGTCGGCGATCTTCGCCTGCTCGCCGGCGATCTGCTGGCGGAGCGCTTCGACTAAAGTCGAAGCTTCTTTTACCTTGTTGTTGTAGACGGGCTTGGCGGCGTTGAGCTGGTCGATGAGGCGCTGGGCCATGACCTCGGGGGTCTCCATCTTCTTGACGCCCATGCCGAGGACGCCGAGGACGGCGTTCCACGCGCGGGCGATCAGGTCCAGCAGGGGCTTGATCGAGAACGACGCCTTGGGGGAGGACGCGGCGGGAGCCGGGGCCTCGACCGGCGCCGCGACGGGGGCCGGGGTCACGGAGGAGCCCGCCGGGGTGGCGGCGGCGGCCGCGAGCGTCGCGCCGTCCTTCTTGTTGGCGCGGATCGTCGCGATCACGCCGATGGAGAGGGCGATGCCGGCGGGAACGAGGAAGGAGACGCCGACGCCGAAGGCGCCCATCGCCAGGCCGAGCTTGGCGACCGCGAGCGACGCGGCGCCGCCGATGACGAGCGTGCCGAGGCCGATGACGGCCAGCTGACGGCCGAGCCAGCGGCCCTGCTCGGGGGCCATCGCGATCGCGACGAGGCCGAGCACGGAGTACACCGCCGCCGAGATCCACGGGGAGATCAGGGCGAAGCCGATGCCGACGACCTTGGCGAACAGGCCGAGGGCCTTGGACTGGGAGGCGTCGCCGCCGGCCTGGCCCTTGGCCTTCTTCGCGGCCTCGATCGCCGCCTTGCGCTTGGCGATCTCATCCTGCACTTCCTGGTTCTTGAGGGAGTCCTTCGCTTTCTTAAGAATCTGGTCCGGGTTGCTGTCGACGGAATCGACGGTGCCCTTCGCGTCGGCCACCTTGTCGTTGACCGCGTCCTCGAAGCGGTCCATGTTGTCCTTGAGGTCGCCCACCTGGAAGCCGCCCTTGAGCTCGGCGATCTGCTTCTGGATCTCGGCGGCCTTGGCCTTGGTGAGTCCGGCCTGGATCTTGGCGAGCATCTCCTCGCGCTCGGAGAAGAACGACGCGCGCTCCTCCTTGATGGAGACGAGGGTCTTCTCGGAGATGGCGAGCTGCTCCTTCGTCATGGCGGTCGAGGCGTCCACCGTCTTCTTCTGATTGAGCAAGGACTCGGCCATCACGTCGTTGAGGGGGTCGCTGTCGGAGAGGATCGCGGTGACGGACTTGTCGAGGTCGGCCGACTGGGCCTCCTGCTTCTCGATCTGCAGGCGGAGCTTTTCGACGAGGGTCGAGGCCTCCTGCACCTTGCGGTTGTACACCGGCTTCTGAGCGTTCAGCTGGTCGATGATGCGCTGCGCCATCACCTCGGGCGTCTCCATCTTCTTGACGCCGAGGCCGAAGACGCCGAGCATCGCGTTCCACGCGCGGGCCAGGAGGCTGCGGAAGGGAGCGGAGACCGCGGCGAGGACCGCGATCACGGCCGCGCCGATGCCGAGCTCCAAAATGAGGCCGCCGGCTGCGGGCTTGTCGTCGGCGGACGGGGCCGCGGGCTTGTCCTGCTTGAAGATCGCCTTGAACGCGACATCGAGCAGGCTCGTGACGAGCGCGGTCGCGCCGAGGGCGATCGCGGCCGTCTGGGAGGCGACGGCGAAGCCGACGTAGCCGCCGACGCCGACGGCGACGAGGCCGAGGCCGAAGCCGATGACGGCCCCGAGGATGGCCATGCCCGCGGTCTTCGCGCCGGAGGTGCCCATGACCTTCTCGGCGAACACGCCGAGGGCGATGCCGCCGATGGAGCCCAGCGGCATCACGACGCCCATGACGGCGCCGGCGCCGAGGAGCATCGCGATCCAGCCGGTGTTCAGGCCGGCCCAGACCGCCATCACGACGTTGACGCCGATTCCGACGGCCTTCATCGCGCTGATGGCGACGCCGCCGCCCGCCTGGCCCTTGTCCTTCCGGGCCTGCTCGATGGCGGCCTTGCGGCGCGCGAGCTCGTCCTTGATCTCCTGCGTTTTCAGGGAATCCTTGGCCTTCTTGAGAATCTGGTCCGGGTTGGACTCCACGGAGTCGACGGTGCCCTTCGCGTCGGCCACCTTGTCGTTGACCGCGTCCTCGAAGCGGTCCATGTTGTCCTTGAGGTCGCCCACCTGGAAGCCGCCCTTGAGCTCGGCGATC
>JAMPYD010000277.1 GCA_023700845.1 Elusimicrobiota bacterium
ACGCCGACCTGGCCCTCGATGAACTCCTTGCCGACCGCGTTGTCCGTCGCGGGGCCGGAGAGGACGTCCACCTTCAGCTTGAAGCGGTTCGTGAACAGCTCGACGGCGCCCCAGGCGGAGACGGGGTCGTTGGCGCACATGACGTGCGCCGCCGCGGCGCCCATCAGTTGCGTGTCATTAAGAATCTCCTGGACGCCGTACTCGCCCATGATCCCGTCGCCGAGCTCGATGACCAGGCAGTCCGGCTCTTCCTTGTTGAGGGCGTTGATCAGGCCCTTGGCGACGGGCACCGACACCGCGCCGGTCGTGGAGACCACGCCCGCGTCGGTGAAGGACAGGCCCTTGATCGCGCCGCGGTCGACCATGCTCATCGTGTCGCGCAGCAGCGAGACGCCGGTGAGCTTGGCCGCGCCGACGCGCCGGCCGTGGCGGGCGAGGTAGCGGATGATCTCGCCGCAGGCGAAGGTCTTGCCGGCGTTCATGCAGGTTCCCGCCACGTAAATGATGGGAGCGGTTTTTTCCAGCTTGTCGGACCAAGCCACGGCGCCCGTCCGGATGGAGGCGGGAACGCCCAGCCGCTCGCCCAGGTGGGGGAACGCGAGGACCTGCCCCAGCACTTCGGCCTGGAGGGGCTTGCCGATCTCGAGGTTCACCGACGTGCAGCGGCCGATGACGCCCCCGAGGTTGAGGATGTCGAGCTTGTCGCCGACCTTGATGGACTCCGGGACGTGGCCCGCGTAGCCGCGCAGGGCGCGGCGCGTGCCGAGGACGCCGGCGATGATGTCGCCGTCGTTGAGGTCGATCATGCGGCCGTACACGTCCTCGAGCGTGTTGTACACCGTCTTCTTGCCGTGGACGCGGACGGCGAGGACCATGCCTTCCTTGGCCTGGATCTCGTCGGAGAGCAGGACCTCCCGGGGGATCCGGGCGTTGCGCGTCGTGGACGCGATCTTGTCGAGCGTTACCTTCATATCGTCACCTTTTCCGCGCGCGCGCGGGCAGCCAAAGTCATGGGAAGCGCGTGGAGCTTCGAGAAGCCCGCGGCCTCGTCGCCGGTCCACAGCTTGGTCGTCTCGCCGTACGTCGCGGCGCCGGCGATCATCGAATAAGGAGATTTGACGCCGGTGACGTCGAAACGCCCCGCGCGCAGACGCAGCCGCGCCTCGCCCGTGACCGTCTCCTGCGACGACTTGATCATGGCTTCGATGTCGCGCATGACGGGATCAAAATACAGGCCCTCATGAAGCATTTGGCCGTAGAATTCTCCGGCCTGATTCTTCCAAAAGCTCTGCCAGCGGGTCAGAACGAGTTTCTCGAGCTCGTTGTGCGCCGCGATGAGCATCAACGGCGCGGGGGCTTCGAATCCGATCCTTCCCTTAATACCGAGGATGGTGTCTCCCATGTGTACTCCCCGTCCGACGGCGTATTTCCGTCCGAGGGCGTGCAAGGCACCCACAAGGTCCACCCCTTCCGTTGCCTTTCCGTTCAAAGACGTCGGTATGCCCTTCGTGAAGCCGACGACGACATCCGTCTGTTCCGTCGGCGGCTCGGCCGACAGCGAGGGAAACGCCGAATCGGGGATCTCCGTCCACGGGTCGTGGGTGGCCCCCCCGCCGACCGTCGTTCCCCACAATCCGGCGTTCACCGAGTACGACGTGGTCTTCGCGGGCGTCGCGATCCCTTCCTTGGCCAGGTAATCCGTCTCCTGCTGGCGCGAGAGCCCCAGGTCCCGGATCGGAGTATGCACCTTCACTCCCGGCAGCAGCACCTGGAACACCGCGTCGAAGCGCACCTGGTCGTTGCCCGCCCCGGTCGAGCCGTGGCAGACGCCGTCGGCCTTCACTTCCTTGGCGACGCGCGCGATCATCTCGGCCTGCAGCACGCGCTCGGCCGCGACGGAGAGCGGATACACCCGGCCGCGCAGGATGTTGCCCTGGATCAGGGGCACCGCGAAGCGGGAGAACACCTCCGCGCGCCCGTCGAGCGCGTAGTGCTTGAGCGCTCCGAGGGCCTTCGAACGGGCCGCGATCGCCGCGAGCTCGTCGGCGGAGAACCCGCCGGTGTCCACGGTCGCCGTGATCACGTCCGCGCCGAGCTCCTTCTTGAGCCAGAGCACGCAGAAGGTGGTGTCGAGACCGCCGCTGAACGCCAGAACGATGAGGGGTTTCTTCATGTCAGTTGGTCATCCTTGATTGCAGAAAGTCGATGAGGCGCTTTTGCGCGGAGGCGGAATCGCCGGCCACGAAAACGGTGTCGTCGCCGGCGAGCGTGCCGACGAGGCCGGGCTGGGCCAGGCCGTCGAGCACGAGGCCGACGCGCGGAGCGGTGCCGGTGTCGCAGCGGATCACCGTCAGGTTCGGGCCGGCCGCGACGACGCTCCGCACGAAGGTGCGCAGCGGCATCTCGGCGTCGTGCGCGGCCTCGCCGGTCGCGGGGCGGTAGATGCCGGCGGCTTTCACCAGCCCCAGCTCGGCGATGTCGCGCGAGATGGAGACCTGGGTGGCGGCGATGCCGCGCTTCTTGAGGCAGCGCACGAGGTCGTTCTGCGTGGCGACCTCCTCCTGCGTGATCGCCTCGAGGATCGCGGTCTGGCGGGCGGCCTTGCCTTCGGCGCGGTCTGTATATTTATTCATGGTAGTGAATAATTATACATAATGACCGGCCGGCGTCAAGCGCTTTTTTAAACAGCTAATATGATCGGGCGGACGGAGCGCTCCACCGATGCGGCGATCGACGATGAACAAGAACGAGGTTTCCCCGGGCACCGGACGCCTTCTCGAGGCCGCGGCCCTGACCGTCCTCGTTCTGGGCGCGCTCATCCTCCCGCTCGGCCAGGCGGACCGGGCGCTCCCGTTCGTGTCGGCCTGGGACATCGCCGTCGGGGAGTCGCTGGCGCACGGCATCAGCGCGCCGGACGTCAACTCGGCGACGACTTCGATGCCGCTGTCGACCTCGTGGGCGGCCGTGCAATTCGGGCATCTCGGCTGGCGCGAGGCGCGTCTGGGATGGCTGGCCCTGTGCGCCCTGCTGCTGCTGACCGCGGCCGCGCTGGCCTGCGAGCTGGGGCCCTGGCCGGCCGGCCCGCTCGCGGTCCTGATGCTGGCCTGCGTTTCGGACGGTTGGCTCTCGCTGACGAACATGCTTCATGCCTCGTACGCGCTGCTGGTCCTGCACGCCGCCTGGGCCCTCGCGCGCTTCGCCCGCGAGCCGTCCGCCGCGAGCGGCGCGTGGGCGGGGCTCGCGCTCGGGACGAGCCTGCTGTACCGCTCGCCGCTGCTGTTCGTGCCGCCGCTGCTGGCGCTCGGCTTCGTATTCAGGAAGGTCCGCGGCGGGGGCGGCGGGGCCCGCGGGCTGGCGCTCGCGGCGGTGCTGCCCGTTCTGATGCTGCTGCCCTGGATGAAGCTCAACTACGGCCTTCACGGGAGGCCGAACCCCGCCGAGCACATGCGCTCCGACACGAACATCGTCAGCGGCGCCCTGGGCCTGGTGGCGAACATCGAGGGCGACATCCGCGCCCTCGCGCCGGAGGCGGAGTTCGAGCCGGGGCGCGTGCTGGGCTGGGCCGTGCGGCGGGTCCTGTCGTCCCCGGCGGCCTACGCGCGTGCGGTCGCCGCCCGCGTCGTCTACGCCGCGTCCTTCGCGCCGTGGCTGTGCCTGGCCGCGCTCGTCGCGTTTTGGCTGGGGCGGCGGGAGCCGGCGCTCCGGGCCGTCTCGGGCCTGGCCGCTTATTTCCTCGGCGTGCACGCCCTGATGCCGATCGCGCCGCACTACCTGATGCCGCTCTGGATGCTCCTGACGGTGATCGTCGCCGTCGCCGCGGCGAATCTTCTGACGCCGAAGCTGACGGAGGACGGCGTTTGCCGCCGCTTCTCGCGCGGCCTTCTGTACGCCGGGTGCGCGGGCGCGGGGGCGCTCGCGCTCGCCGTTCTTCCGCGGGTCGCGCGCTACGGCGCCCTCGGGGCGCGAGCGGCGTCGCCGGAGCGCTTGAACGAGGCCTTGAGCGCCGCGCCGGCCGACGCCTGGCTTCTCGGCCGCCGCG
>JAMPYD010000278.1 GCA_023700845.1 Elusimicrobiota bacterium
CGGGCGCGGCCTGCGCCGGCCTCGCCTGGTGCGCCGCGGCGCGGCCCCTGCTTCCGCACTCCCCGCTCGCGCTGCCCGCCGCGCTCGCCGGCGCGCTGTCCGCCGGCGCGGCCCTGCTGCTCGCCGTCCGGCTCGGCGTGCTCGCCGAGCGCCGGCGCCTCGCCTCCGTTTCCGAATCCCGCGTCGACGAGCTGTTCGCGCGGCGCGTGAGACTGACCGCCACGGCCCTGGCCATGGTCGGAGCCTACGGTCTTTGGCAGTCCCTCCAGAGGTGAACGCGTGAACGCCATCCGCTTCCAGAACGTCTCCAAGATCTACCGCCGCTCGCACCTCGGCCGCGTCACCGAGACGACGGGCTTGTCCGGCCTCGACCTCGACGTCGCCCAGGGCGAGGTGTTCGGCCTCCTCGGCCTCAACGGCTCCGGCAAGACCACCGCGATCAAGCTCCTCATGGGCCTGCACCACCCGACCAAGGGCGAGGTCGAGACGTTGGGCCGCCGCGCCTCCGACGTCGAGGTCCTCGCCCGCATCGGCTACGCGCCGGAATCGGCCTACCTCAACAAGACCTTGACGGGACGGGAGAACCTGCGCCTGTTCGCCTCGCTCTCGCGCATTCCCCGCGCCGCGGTCGAGAAGAGCGTGGAGGAAATCCTCGCGAAGGTCGGCCTCGGAAAGGCGATGGACCAAAGGCTGTCGGAGTACTCGAAGGGGATGCTGCAGCGCGCAAGCCTGGCCCAGGCCCTCGTGCACGATCCGGAGCTCGTCATCCTCGACGAGCCCGTGACCGGCCTCGACCCGCTCGCGATCAAGGAGGTCCGCGTCCTGATCCTCTGGCTGAAGAGCAAAGGGAAGACCGTGCTCTTCTCCTCGCACGACATTTCGGAGGTCGAGCGCGTCTGCGACCGCATCGGCATCCTCAGCGGCGGCCGCCTCGTGAAGGTCATGAAGCAGGAGGAGTGGCGCGGCAAGACCGACGCCCTCGAGACCGCCTTCACGGCGGCCGTCGTCCGGACCGACGGCGTCGGTCCGATCCGCATGGAGTGATATGCAGACCATCTCGGCCGTCTTCGCGTACACGTTCAAGGAGCACCTCCGGCACAAGGCCTGGCTGTCGGCCGCCCTGTTCGGCCTCGTCCTGCTCGGCGGCGCCATCATCGTCTCCGCGCTGGGCGCGGACGAGCGCGCGCGCCTCCTGCTCGACCTCGGCCTGGCCGCGATCGAGGCGATCGCCCTCGTCTCGACCGTGTTCCTGACCGTCCACCTGATCCTGGCCGAGATCGAGTCGCGCGCGATCTTCCTCATCCTCACCCACCCGGTGCGCCGCGCGGACTACCTTCTCGGGCGCTTCCTCGGCACCGTCGCCGCGGTGGCGCTCGGCATGGCGGGCATGGCCGCGATGCACCTGCTCCTGCTGAGCCTGTACGGCTGGTGGGAGCCCCTGCGCTACGCCGCCGCGCTGGGCTGCGTCCTCGGCAAGACGGCGGTGATGGGCGCGCTCTCGCTGCTGCTCTCGCTGGCCCTGACCTCAGAGGCCGCGGCGATGTCGTTCGCCGTGTTCTTATGGATGCTCGGCCATTTCTCCTCGGAGATGCGCTTCCTCGCGGACCGCTCCGGCAGCGCCTTCATGAAGACGGCCCTCGTCGCGTTCTCGCACGCCGCGCCCGACTTCGCCCGCTTCAACTACCGCGACTTCTGGCATCAGCCGTCGCCGGGCGGGGAATGGCTGTTCTGGGCCGGCGCGTACGCGCTCGCCTACGCCGCGGCCTGCCTCGCGCTCTCGGTCCAGCTGTTCGACCAGAAGGAGTTCTGATGAAAGGACGCTGGCTCGCCGCCGCCGCCGCCCTGTTCGCCCTGGCGCTGTTCGCCGGGGCGCGCATGCGCCGCCTGCACGAGCCTCGCTTCCCCCCGCTGTCCGAGCTCAAGGCCGGCCCCTTCGCCTTCCAGGACGCCGCGCTCGCCGCCGCGGGCTTCCGCGCGCCGGCGGCGGACCTCGCCTGGATCCAGCTGCTGCAGTACGCGGCCGGCTCCCTGCCCGAATACGCCGACCACGCCGGCCATCCGTACGAGCACCTCTCGACGCTGAGCCTGCGCGTCACGCGCCTCGACCCGTCCTTCCACCGGGCCGTCCTGTTCTCCGCGGGCATGCTCGCCTGGTTCCACGGCGTCGAACGCCCGGACGAGGCGGCGGAGCTGCTCAACGAAGGCATGCGCCGCTCCCCCGACCAGCCGATCTACGCGCTGTACCTCGCCGCCATCGCCTACCAGAAGCAGGGGGACACGGGCCGCATGATCGCCCTGCTGGAGTCCTCCTTCGACGCGCCCGAGACCCCGAGCACGATGAAGGCGATCCTCGCCAACCTCCGGCAGTCGCGCGGGGAGCACCGCGAGGCGCTCGCGCTCTGGGAGCGCATTCGGGCGAGCGAGCGCGACCGCTCGGAGCACGCGCGCGCGAAGGCCAAGATCGCCGAGCTGAGGGCGATCCTCTCTAAGCCGTCGCCCAGGGCAAAATAAGGTAGACGGCGGCGAGCATGAAGGCGTAGCCCGCCAGCTTCACCCGGCGCGGCCGCGCCGTAAGCGCGGGCGAGCCGAAGGACGCGGCGATGTCCACCCCGCCGCACCCCGCCGAGACGAACCAGGCGCCGAGCACGTCGAAGTCCCCCATGCCCCGCTGCCCGCCGAACACGACGAGAAGGCCCCAGAGGACGATCGGCACGATCGGGATCAGGATGTCGTGCGCGTGCAGGACCGTCCCGCGATGGCAGATGTAGATCGAGAAGGCGACGAAGAAGGCGATCGGCGCCAGGAAGATCCCGCCCACGTAGGCCGGCGGTATGCCGCCGCGCGGCATGATGTACATCGCCAGGATGATGTCGACGATGGTCCCGAGCGTCAGCGCGACGAGGTGGGCGACGCAGTACTGCCGGACCAGGTCCGCCCGCCGGGTCGCCGCGTAGATGCCGCCGCTGACCATGAAGATGAACGCGAAGGCGGCGATGATCATGCGCCCGTAGAACGCGTAGTAAGCGTCGCTCATGAAAAAATATTAATAAAACGGCTCAGGAGAAGGAAACCTCGTGCGACACGAGGCGCCCGTCGCGGTAGACGAACTTCCCCGAGAAGAAGCGCTCCGCCTCGAGCCAGGGCAGGAAGATGCGGTCCCCCTCCCACAGGGGCAAGGTCGCCAGGCGCTCCCCCGACACCCACTCGAGGTCGCCCTCGGCGCACTCCCCCAGCTCGCCCTCGAACCGCGTCGCCGTATACACGAACACCAGCCAGTCCTCCCCCGGCTTGAACGCGGGAAAGGTCAACACTCCGCGCAGCTTCGCGTCGAGCACGGTCAGGCCGGATTCCTCGCGCACCTCGCGCACCACGCATTCGTCGGGCGATTCCCCCGAATCGAGCTTCCCCCCGAGACCGTTCCATTTGCCCTTATGAACATCGCCGGGTTTTTTATTGCGATGCATCATCAAGGTCCGTTCGCCCGAGCGCACGTAACATAGAGTCGCGACGATCGTTTTCACTTCGAGAGCCCCTTCATGATCGAAAATAAAGTGTCGAAATCATCGTCGTTAAGATGAAGTCTGAATAGCATTTGCCGCATCCGTTCCTGCCGTTCCTCATTGAATCGCGGCTAAGCCGCGAGCTTGGGGTGAATAAACTCCCACATGGCCGTCATTCTCTCCAACGAAGCCGTTGCGGCCCGTTCAGCGGATCCCCCATCCGTTGCCGTTCGTTCCGTCAACGAAAAAAGCGCCACCGCGACCGCCTGCCCGAGATTGAGGCTGACGCCGTTCTCGCAGGGAATCCTCGCGAGATACGGGCACAGCGCCGTCTCCGCCCGCGTGAGCCCGTTCGACTCCCTGCCGAATACGAGCGCCGTCCTCCCCGCAAGGTTCAGCGAAGCCGGTATTCCCGGCAAGGTAAACTCATCCTGCCTCAGGTCCGTCGGCCGGCGCGAAAACGCGATCGCCGTGTCGCAGCCCCTCAGCGCCCCGGCGAGATCCCCCTCGAACCGTACCGTGTCGA
>JAMPYD010000279.1 GCA_023700845.1 Elusimicrobiota bacterium
GCGGGGCTGCTCGCAGCCCCGCGGACCGCGTCAGCCCAAACCGCGATCAAGTTCGCGACCCTCGCCCCCGAGGGCTCCACCTGGATGAAGGTCCTGACCGAGCTGTCGAAGGAGCTCGAGAAGGAATCCGGCGGCAAGCTCAAGTTCAAGTTCTATCCCGGAGGCGTCTCCGGCGACGAGAAGGACGTGGTCAAGAAGATCCGCATCGGCCAGCTGCACGCCGCGGGATTCACCGGCGTGGGCCTGGGCGACGTCGCGCCCGAGACGCGCCTGCTCGACGCCCCCTGGCTGTTCCGCTCGCGCTCGGAGCTCGAGGCGGTGCGCGCCAAGCACGCCAAGGAGCTGAACGCCGCCGTCGAGAAGGGGGGCTTCGTCCTCCTCGGCTGGACCGACCTCGGCTCGGTGTACGTGTTCACCAAGAATCCGATCGCCTCGCCCGAGGACATGAGAAAGGAGAAGATGTGGGTGTGGGAAGGCGACCCCATCGCCGTCGCCGCCTACAAGGCGCTCGGCGTCAACCCCGTGCCGCTGTCCATCGTGGACGTCATGCAGTCCCTGCAGACCGGGATGATCAACGGCGTGTACGGCCCGCCGCTGGGCGTCGTCGCGCTGCAGTGGCACTCGAAGGTCAAGCACATCTACCCCGTGCCGCTCGCGGAGTCCACGGGCGCGGTGCTCGTCTCCAAGAAGTTCATCGACGGCCTGCCGGCCGATCAGCGCAAAATCCTGGTCGACCTCTCGGCGAAGCACCTCAAGCGGCTCAACGAGCTGACCAACGCCGAGAACGACAAGGCCCTCGAGGCGCTCAAGAAGCAGGGCCTCGACCTCGCCGCCGACCCCGGCCCCGCGACGCGGCGCCGCTACGAGGAGCTCGGGGCCGCGGCCCGCAAGGAGCTCGCCGGCAAGCTCTTCTCCGCGGACCTGCTCGGGAAGTTCGAGAAGGAGCTCGCCGCCCTCCGTGCGCGATCAGCTAAGAAAAGCTGAGTCGCGGCTCGCCGCGGCCGAGGGCGCCGTGCTGGTCGCCTTGCTGGCGGTCATGGTGACGCTCGCCTTCGCCCAGGTGGTCCTGCGCCATTTCGGCCTCGGCCTGCTGTGGGGGGAGACGGTCCTCAAGCAGCTGGTCCTGTGGACCGGCTTTCTCGGCGCGGCCCTCGCCGCGGCGAGCGAGAAGCACTTCGCCTGGGAGGCCGCGCACGTCGGCGCGCCCGAGCGCCTGAAGCCCTGGCTGCGCCTGACGGCCAACCTCGCGGGCGCCGCGATCACCGCGGTCCTGCTCAAGGCGTCCTGGACCTATTTCGTCGACGACCGCGCCAACCCGAGCGAGCTCCTGGCGATCGGCGGCGTGGTCGTGCAGTCCTGGGTCGCGGCCGCCGGCATCCCGGCGGGCTTCGGGCTGGTGCTCGTCCACATGCTGTTCAAGACCGCCGACGCCGCCGCCGAGGCGGCCGGGAAATGACGGCCCTCGCGCTGGGCGGCTTCGCCGCGCTCGCGCTGGCGGGCGTGCCCGTGTTCGCGCTGATGGGCGCGCTCGCGCTGTGGCTGTTCCACGGCGCCGGGATCGAATCCTCGGCCGTCATCATCGAGCTCGCCCGCCTGTCCTCGCTTCCCTCTTTGATCGCGGTTCCGCTGTTCACGTTCGCGGGCTACCTGCTCGCGGAATCCAAGGCCCCTCAGCGCCTGGTGGCGCTGGCCGAGGCGATGTTCGGCTGGCTGCCCGGAGGAGTGGCCGTCGCCGGCCTGTGCGCCTGCGCGCTGTTCACCGCGTTCACCGGCGCCTCGGGCGTGACGATCATCGCGCTCGGCGGCCTGATCTTCCCGCTGCTGCGCCGTCAGGGCTACCCCGAGAGCTTCTCGCTGGGCCTGATCACCACGACCGGCAGCCTCGGCCTCATGTTCCCGCCGAGCCTGCCGATCATCCTGTACGCCCTCGTCGGGAAGATCTCGATCGACAAGCTGTTCGCCGCGGCGGCCGTGCCCGGCCTCCTGCTCCTCGCCGCGCTGTCCGTCTACGCGTTCGTCGTCGCGCGGCGCGAGAACGTCGCGCCCATCCCGTTTTCATGGAGGAATTTACAAGCGGCCGCGAAAGCGGCCGCTTGGGAAATCCCCCTGCCGCTCATCGTGATCGGCGGGATCTACGGCGGCCTGTTCACCGCGTCCGAAGCCGCCGCCGTCATGGCCTTCTACGTGATGATCGCCGAGGTCCTGATCTACCAGGACGTGCCGTGGCGCCGGCTTCCGGCCGTCGCGCGCGAGAGCATGATCCTCGTCGGCGCGATCCTGATCGTGCTCGGCTGCGCGCTGGGGCTGACGAGCTACATGATCGACGCCGACATCCCCGGCCGGATCTTCGCCTTCCTTCACGAGCACGTGAAGAGCCAGTGGGGCTTCCTCGCCCTGCTCAACGTCTTCCTGCTCATCGTGAACATGGTCGAGATCTTCTCGGCCATCGTCATCGTCGTGCCGATCATCGCGCCGGTCGCGACGCAGTACGGCATCGACCCCGTACACCTCGGCGCGCTCTTCCTCCTCAACCTGGAGATCGGCTACATGACGCCGCCCCTCGGCTTGAACCTCTTCCTGTCCTCGCGGCGCTTCGACAAGCCCCTGCCCGTCCTCTACCGCGCCGTCCTTCCCTTCTGGATCCTGCTTGTCGGGGCCCTGATGGTCGTCACCTATTGGCCGGCCCTCAGCCTGTG
Source organism: Elusimicrobiota bacterium (assembly GCA_023700845.1). Classification (GTDB taxonomy): domain Bacteria; phylum Elusimicrobiota; class Elusimicrobia; order UBA1565; family UBA9628; genus GWA2-66-18. The sequence goes on from JAMPYD010000279.1 coordinate 2,697, forward strand.
GCTGCCCCGCCTCCTCAAACTCCAATGAACCCCAAAACCACCCGAGAGCTCCTCCCCGAACAACGAATCGCCCTGCTCAAGAAGATCCGAGAGTCGCACGCCTACCTCAAGGCGTACGCCGACATGGACTTCATGGGCCGCAAGGACCTGCGCGCCGTCCGCCTCCAGCTCGAGCTGCTCAAGCCCGAGCTGATCCTGCGCGAGAACAAGATCCGCTCCACGATCGTCGTGTTCGGCTCCGCCCGCATCCTGTCCGGCGAGCAGGCGAGCCGCGAGCTGCAGGCGGCCAAGGAGAACCTCTCCGAGCGCCCGCGCGACGTCGAGCTCAAGCGCCTCGTCGCGGTCGCCGAGAAGAAGCTCGAGCTGTCCCACTGGTACGAGGAGGCGCGCCGGTTCTCGACGCTCCTCTCCAAGGCCCAGCAGGCGGGCCAGGACCTCGAGCACGTGATCGTGACCGGCGGCGGGCCCGGCATCATGGAGGCGGCCAACCGCGGCGCGTGGGAGTGCGGGGCCAAGAGCATCGGCCTGAACATCACCTTGCCCCACGAGCAGGACCCGAACCCCTACATCACGCCGGAGCTGTGCTTCCAGTTCCACTACTTCTCGCTGCGCAAGATGCACTTCCTGATGCGCGCGAAGGCGCTCGTCGCGTTCCCGGGCGGCTTCGGCACGCTCGACGAGCTCTTCGAGACCCTGACGCTCGTGCAGACCGGCAAGAAGCGCGCCCTGCCGATCGTCCTCGTCGGCAAGCAGTTCTGGAAGCGCCTGATCGACTTCGACTACCTCGCCGAGCAGGGCATGACCAACTGGACCGACAACAAGCTCTTCAAGATGGTCGACACGGCCGAGGAAGGCTGGGACCACATCCGCAAGTTCTGGAAGTCCCACAAGGAGTCCCTCACCGCCTCATGATCCCGGGGGCCGTCCTCGCCGTCCTGCTCGCGGCGCCCGCGGGGGCGGCGTCGCCGTTCGTCGAGCAGCTGAGGAAGGCCGAGGCGAGAAGCGCCTCCGACCCGGAGCGCATCGAGTACGCGACGCGCGCGCTGCGCGCCTGGCTGCCCGCCGACGGCCGCCCGCTGCTGGCCCACGCGCACTTCGCCCGCGCGGAGGGGGAGGCCGCGCTGTTCGACGACCCGGCCGCCGAGGAGGACCTCACGAAGGCCCTCGAGATCGACGCGCGCAACGACCGCGCCCGCCTCATGCGCGCCCGCGCCCGCGCGGCGCTCGGGCGCGGGGCCGCGGCCGAGCGCGACGCGTCCGAGTATCTCTCGACGAACCCCGAGGACGCCGAAGGCTGGCTCGCGCTCGGCGA
>JAMPYD010000280.1 GCA_023700845.1 Elusimicrobiota bacterium
CGCTTCGAGCTGATCCAGTCGTACCTGGAAGGACGCGTGTTCCCGACCCCGCAGCGCAAGGCGGAAAGCCGCATCGTCGCCAACCAGCTCAAGAACCTCGCCGCCGAGGCCATCCAGAGCGAGGCCGGCGCCCGGTCCTCCCTTCAGAAGCTGCGAACCTACCTGCCGCTCGATCCCGGGGAAATTCCCGAGGTCGACGTCCCCTGGCTCTCGGGCTCCCGTCGCCTCGAGGAGAAGGAGTGCCTGGAAAAGGCCTTGGCGGAAAATCCCGAGCTCCGCGCCCAAAAGCTCGCGGTGCGAGGGGCGGACCTGGACGGGACCTTGGCGTCGCGCGAGGGCCTTCCGGACGCGTCCCTCGTCGGCTCCTATGAGCGGTCGAAAGCCGCCGAGACGGAAAAAACGTACGGCGTGGGGCTGAGCTTCGCCTTTCCGGCCTGGAACGCCAACCGTTCCGGGGTCAAGAGCGCCGGCAGGAGGAAGCTCGCCGAGGAGCGCCTGCTCGGCTTCTCGGAGCGGAAGCTCAAGGCCGATGTCCTCCACACCTTGGTGGAGTACGAGGCGGCGCGGCAGACCGTCCTCAAATACACGCCCGAGACCTTGGCCGAGCTCGAGGCTCAGCTGAAGGCCGCCGACGAGGGCTTCAGCAAGGGCCAGGTGGACCTCCTGACCTTTCTGGAGCTGGACGGCTCCGCCTCGGAGACCTTCGCGCGGGCTCTCGACGCCCAGACCAGCCTCGCCGCCAAGGCGGCGGAGCTGTTCGTGCTGACCGCGGACCGCGACGCTCTCGCCAAGCTCGCCTCTTTTTAGGAGATCGACATGACCCGCCTTCTCGACTGGACGCTCAGGCACCGCCTCGCGGTGATCCTATTCTTCGCCGCCGGCTGCGCCGCCGGCCTCTACGCCGTCTCCGTCACCCCCGTCGACGCCGTGCCCGACATCACGCCCGTGCAGGTCATGGTCAACACCAAGACCGGAGCGCTCGACCCGGAGCAGATCGAGAAGACGGTCTCCTTCCCGATCGAGACGGACATGAGCGGGATCGCCCATGTCAAAGACGTCCGGTCGCTGTCCAAGTACGGCCTGTCCCAGGTCATCGTCACCTTCGAGGACAAGACCGACATCTACTGGGCGCGCCAGCAGGTAAGCGAGAAGCTCCAGGGCGCGAGCGGCGAGCTTCCCGCGGGCCTCTCGCCCCAGCTCGCGCCGATCAGCACGGGCCTCGGCGAGGTCGTCATGTACGCCGTCAAGGCCAAGCCCGGCACGCCGCTCGCCGCCAAGCCCGAGCGCGAGCGCCTGCTCTACCTGCGCACGATCCAGGACTTCGTCCTCGTGCCCTACCTTCGGCGCTCGATCAAGAACGTGGCCGAGATCGACGCGACGGGCGGCTACAAGAAAGAAATCCACATCGACATCCACCCCGAGCGCCTCGAAAAGGTCGGCGTGACGATCGAGCAGGTGGCCGAACGCCTGGAGGGCCTCGGCGAGAACTCGGGCGGCGGCTACATCCAGCCCAAAGGCCGTCAGGTGATCGTGCGCGCCTCCGGCCGGCTGAAAAGCCTCGACGAGATCCGCCTCATCCCGATCAAGCTCGACGTGCGCGGCAAGCCCGTCCCGCTCTCGGCGGTCGCCGACGTCAAGGAGGGCTTCTCCCAGCGCATGGGCGGCGCCACCGAAAACGGCGAGGAGACGGTCATGGGCATCATGCTCATGCTCAGCGGCGCCAACTCCCGCCAAGTGGCGATCGACTCCGAGCGCGCGCTCAAGGAAGCTCCGCTGCCCGACGACGTGGAGGTCGAGCTGCTCTACACGCGCAGCGACCTCGTCGACGCCACGCTCAGGACCGTGGTCGTCAACATGGCCGAGGGCGCGGTCCTCGTCGTCGTGGTCCTGCTCGCCATCCTCGGGAACCTGCGGGCGGCGCTGTTCGTGTCGCTGGCGATTCCGATCTCGATGCTGTTCGGCGCGATCGGCATGCGCCTGTTCGGGGTCTCGGCGAGCCTGATGAGCCTGGGCGCCATCGACTTCGGCCTGCTCGTCGACGGCGCGGTGGTGATGATCGAGAACGCCCTGCGCCGCCTCGAGGCCCATAAGGGCCCGCTCGACCGCGAGACGCGCCTCGCGCTGTTCCTCGATTCCGCCGCCGAGGTGATCAAGCCGGTTTCGCTCGGCCTGCTCATCATCATGCTCGTCTACGTGCCCATCCTGTCGCTCGAGGGCGTGGAGGGCAAGCTCTTCCACCCGATGGCGATCACCGTCCTGATGGCCCTGGGAGCCTCCCTGCTCGTGGCCGTGCTGCTCATGCCGGTGCTCGCCTATCTGTTCCTCAAGGCGCCCGCGATCCACGGCGGCGGCGGGGGCCTCCTCTACTCGCGACTGCTTCGGGCTTACGAACCCGTGCTCGAGGCCTGCCTCGGCCGGCCGGTCCTGGCGGCGATCCCGGCGGGGCTTCTCATCGCCGGTTCGTTATTCGCCTACGGCCGCATGGGCGCCGACTTCATGCCGCCGCTCGACGAGGGGGACATCGTGATCAACTTCACGCGCGACTCCGACATCGGCGTCGACGCCTCGCTCGAGATGCAGCGCAAAAGCGAGCTCGTCATCGCGAAGTTCCCCGAGGTCGCGCGCGTGTTCGGCCGCCTGGGCACGCCGGAATCCGCCACCGACCCGATGGGCGTCCATCTCGCGGACACCTTCGTGATCCTCAAGCGGGACCGCAAGCGCACCAAGGCCGAGGTGTACGCGGCCATCAAGGAAGCCGTCGAGAAGGAGGTGCCGGGCCAGGAGATCGCCGAGACCCAGCCCATCGAGATGCGCTTCGGGGAGATCCTGGAGGGAAGCCGGGCCGACGTGAGCCTGCGCATCTACGGCCCCGAGCTCTCGACGCTCATCGATCTGCTCGAACGCTCGAGCGAGGTCCTCGAAAAGGTGCCGGGGACCGACGAGGCCGAGATGGACCCCCTGACGGCGCTGCGGAAAAGCCCGGTGCTCAGCGCGCGGCCCGACTATGCGGCCATCGCGCGCTACGGCCTCGACCTGCGCCGCGTCAACGGCCTGCTCGAGGCCGCCATGGCCGGCCGAGAGGTCGGCAGCTTCTACGAGGCTCAGTGGCGCTTCCCCGTGGTGCTGAGGGTGGAAGAGGAGCACCGCGAGAACGTCGAGACGATCAAGTCCTTGCCCATCGGCATGGACGGCGGCTCGATCCCGCTCAACAAGGTCGTCGACTTCGAGACCAACGACGAGGTCACGACCATCGCCCATCACTACGGCCAGCGCTACGCGGCGGTCGCCGTGTTCCTCGCCGGGCGGGACATCGCGAGCTACGTCGCGGAGGCGCGCGCCGCCGTCGAGCGCGAGGTGAAGCTCCCGCCGGGCTACACGATGACCTGGGGGGGGCAGTTCAAGAACCTGGAGCGCGCCCAGGCGCGGCTCTCTTTGATCGTGCCCGCGGTCCTGCTCGCGATCCTGATCATCCTCTGGTGGAGCTTCGGGAACCTCCGCGACGCCGTCCTCGTCTACACCTGCATCCCGCTGGCGATGACGGGCGGCATCTTCTCGCTGGCGCTGCGCGGCATACCGCTGAGCGTCTCGGCGTCGGTGGGCTTCATCGCGCTGATGGGCATCGCCATCCTCAACGGCATGGTGCTCGTGACTTTCTTCAATCAGCTGCGCGAGAAGGGCCGGACGTACGCGGAGGCGGCCAAGGAAGGCTCGCTGACGCGACTGCGCCCCGTGGCGATGACGGCCCTGGTCGCGGGCCTGGGCTTCGTGCCCATGGCGCTCAACACCGGGATCGGCGCCGAGGTGCAGAGGCCATTGGCCACCGTCGTCATCGGCGGCCTCGTCACCTCGACCTTGCTGACCTTGATCGTCCTCCCGGCCCTCTACAAGTGGGCCGGAGCGGTCCGTTTCTGGAGGACCATCGAGGCCCGCTGAGCTTCGCCGCGGGGGAGATGTGATATACTTTTTTCCGGCGCTTTCGCGGGTGTAGTTCAATGGTAGAACGAGAGC
>JAMPYD010000281.1 GCA_023700845.1 Elusimicrobiota bacterium
CCACGACGCCGAGATCCTGCTGCGCCGGGCCGACGTGATCTGGGGCTTCGATGTCCTTCCCGACGGGAGGATCGTCTTCACCGAGCGCAAGGGCCGCCTCGCGATTTTCGATCCCAAGACCGGCAAGGCCTCCGGCGTCGCGGGAGCCCCCGCCGTCTGGGCGCGCGGCCAGGGCGGCCTGCTCGACGTGCGCGTCCATCCCGGCTTCGCCGAGAACGGCTTGATCTACCTGACCTGGTCGCACCCCGTCGACGGCGGCGGCGCGACGGCCCTCGGCCGCGGCCGGCTCGAGAACGGCAAGCTCGAGGGCTTCGAGCGCCTTCTGCTGACCGACGCGGGCGGCGGAAGAGGCGAGCACTTCGGCTCCCGGATCGCGTTCGACGGCCCCCGCCTGTATATGAGCGTCGGCGAGCGCGGGCAGCGAGACCTCGCCCAGGACCCGCGGCGCCACAACGGGAAGATCCTGCGGCTCACGCACGACGGCAAGCCCGACGGCGCCGCCATCCCCGGCGCGCTTCCGGAGATCTGGAGCATGGGCCACCGCAACCCTCAGGGCCTCGCCGTGCGCCCCGGAACGAAGCAGCTGTGGTCGGACGAGATGGGCCCGCGCGGCGGCGACGAGCTGAACCTGATCAAGCGCGGGGCGAACTACGGCTGGCCCGCCGTCACCTACGGCCGCGAGTATTACGGCCCCCGGATCGGGACCACGGCGAAGGAAGGGGTCGAGCAGCCCGCCGCGCACTGGGTGCCCTCGATCTCCCCCTCCGCGATGGCCTTCTACGACGGCGCGGCCTTTCCGCGCTGGCGCGGCTCCGTCTTCCTCGCCTGCCTGAGCGGCGAGCAGATTCGCCGCGTCGCGCTCGACGGCGACGTCCCGGGCGAGCAGGAGGTCCTGCTCGGGGACCGGGGGTGGCGCTTCCGGAACGTGCGCCAGGGCCCGGACGGCCTGCTCTACTTCAGCACCGACGACGGGCGCCTCGGACGGATCGCGCCGGCCCGCTGAGTCTGCTACTCTATCCCTGACGCATCAATTCCGAGTCCACGGAGCCCACGATGGCGAACCTGAATAAAGTCATGCTGATCGGCCGTCTCACCCGCGATCCCGAGATCAAGACCTTCGGCAACGGCGGCAAGGTCGCCAACGTCGGCTTCGCCGTCAACAACCGCAAGAAGGACAAGCAGAGCGGCGAGTGGGTGGACGTTCCCGTCTGGATCGACCTGAAGGTGTTCAACCGCGAGACCGGCCGCAAGATGGCCGACCTCGTCGAGTCCTCGCTGAAGAAGGGCCAGCAGATCTACGTCGAGGGCCACCTCGTCCTCGAGGAGTGGACGGGGAAGGAAGACGGCAAGAAGGCGTCGAAGATGGTCGTCTACGTCGACGACTTCCAGTTCCTCGAGAAGCGCGAGGGCGGAGCGGGCGGCATGGGCCGCTCCTCCGGCGCCTCGTCCAAGCCCGCCGCCGGCGGCGACGAGACGATCGAGGAAGTCCCGTTCTAGCGTAAGTTCCGGCGTCCCCCGGGAGTAATCCGGACACGGGGGACGCCACATGGACACGACGGGAGCGCTGCGCCGCTGGTTCCAGGGACCGGGCGGCCAGCTCCGGTCGGCGTCCGGCCTTCTCGTCCTCCTCCTGATCCTGGTCGCGGTCCACGAGCGGATCTCGTCCCGACCGAGGCCCCGCGTCCTGTCGTGGAGCGTCAGCGGCCCCGGGCCGACGCCGCTGAAGGACGGCGCCCGGCCCGAGCCGGTCCGCGTGACTTTTTCGGATTCGGCGGCGAAGCTCGAGGACATCGGCCGGGCCGTCCCGCGCGGGATCGCGCTGTCGCCGCGCGCGCGCGGGGCCTGGTCGTGGGCGAACGACCATGAGCTGATCTTCACGCCGGACGAGGACTGGCCCGCGGGCCGCGCCTACGAGGTCCGCTTCGACCGGGGGTTCTTTCCGGGGCACGTCCGGCCGGAGAGCCTGGAGGGGCGCTTCGTCACGGCGCCGTTTTCCGCGGCGCTCGCCTCCGCCGAGTTCCACGTGGACCCGCGCGATCCCGCGCTGAAGCGGGTCGCCGCGACCTTCCGCTTCAGCCACCCGGTCGACGCCGACTCCTTCGAGCGGCGCCTGAGCATGGTCATGACCGGCCAGAAGCAGGGTCTGTTCGACCGCGACCGCGTTCCTCATAAATTCACCGTCGCCTACGACAAATTCCACGGCGAAGCCTACGCGGCGTCCGAGCCCCTCCCCGTCCCCCTCGAGGCCGCGACGATGGAGGTCGCGGCGGCCGCCGGCGTGAAGCCCGCGCGCGGAGGGCCGGCGACCGCGGTCCCCCTGACGGCCTCGGTCCGCGTGCCGAGCATGTACGACTACTTCCGGGTGCGGAGCGCCCGCGCCGAGCTCGTGCGCAACGAGCGCCTCGAGCCCGAGCAGGTGCTCGTCGTCGAGGCCTCGGGCGGCGTCGGCGAAAAGGAGTTCGCGGCGGGGCTGAAGGCCTGGGTCCTCCCCCCCGACCGTCCCGCGGCGCCGGGCCGTCCCTTCCATAAAGATCACCCGTGGGGCGACCCCGCCGAGATCGGCCCCGAGACCCTCGCCCGCTCCACCGCCGCGGCGTTGACGCCGGTCCCGGCGGATCGGGAGCATCCGCCCGTTCACAGCTTCAAGCTGCGCGCCGCGCCCGGGGCCGCCCTGTACGTCAAGGTCCCCCGCGGCCTCGTCGCCTACGGCGGCTACGTGCAGGCGAAGGACTTCGACGCCGTCGTCCGGCTCCCCGCCTATCCCCGGGAGATCAAGATCCTCCACGAGGGCGCCCTGCTGCGCCTGTCGGGAGAGAAGAAGCTCTCCCTGTATTCGCTCGGCGAGCGCGCGGTGCGGCTCGAGGCGGGCCGCGTGCGGCCGAGCCGGCTCAACGACCTCGCGAGCCAGACGGAAGGCGACTTCTCCAACCCCGCCTTCCGCGGCTGGTCGTTCGGCCAGGACAACATCACCGAGCGCTTCGAGGAGGTGCGGAGGTTCGGGCGGGTCGAGGCCGACCGGCTGCATTTCTTCGCGTTCGACTTCACGCCCCATCTGCAGTCCCCGGCCTCCGGCTCGCGCAACGGGCTTTTCTTCCTCCGCGCCGAGGGCTGGGACCCGGAGCGCGGGCGCGCGACCGGGCCCGCCGACACGCGCTTCATCCTGATCACCGACCTCGGCGTGCTCGTCAAGGAGAACGCCGACTCGACGCGGGACGTGTTCGTGCAGTCGCTGGCGAGCGGGGAGCCCGTCGCCGGGGCGCGCGTCGAGGTCGTCGGCGTCAACGGCCTTCCGGTCGCGAGCGCCGCGACCGACGCCTCCGGCCGGGCGCGCCTGCCCGACCTGACCGGCTTCAAGCGGGAGCGCGCGCCCGCCGCCTTCGTCGTGCGCAGCGGGGAGGACCTGTCCTTCCTGCCCTTCGACCGCCGGGACCGCCGCCTCGACGTCTCGCGCTTCGACGTCGGCGGCGACACGACGCAGGGCCGCGAGCGGGAGCTGTCGGCCTTCCTGTTCAGCGACCGCGGCCTGTACCGCCCCGGCGAGGCGTTCCACGCCGGGATCATCGTGCGCCCGACGGCGTGGGGGCAGGACCTGGCGGGCGTGCCGATCGAGATCTCGGTGCTCGACCCGCGCGGCCTCGAGGTGAAGAAGTTCAAGCGGCCGCTGACCGCGGCGGGCTTCGAGACGGTCGATTATCAGACTCAGGAGAACGGCCTGACCGGGAGCTACGCGGTCAGCGCCTACATCGTCCGGGACGGCCGCCGCGGCGCCCTGCTCGGCTCGACGGCGGTGCGCGTCGAGGAGTTCCTGCCGGACCGCCTGAGGATCACGGCGAGATTCTCCCGGGAGCGGACCGAAGGCTGGGTCTCGCCGAAGGACCTGAAGGCCGCGATCAGCCTGCACAACCTGTTCGGCGCGCCCGCGGAGGGCCGCCGCGTCTCCGGCCGCATCCGGCTCTCGCCGGCGGCGCCGTCGTTCAAGGCGTTCGCCGGCTACGACTTCTTCGA
>JAMPYD010000282.1 GCA_023700845.1 Elusimicrobiota bacterium
CATCCTCCTCAAGGTCGACATGCAGGGCTCCCTCCAGGCCCTGCGCGACTCCCTCGAGGGCCTGTCGACGACCGAGTGCCGCGTGCGCATCATCCACGGCGCGATCGGCAACGCCAACGAGTCCGACATCCTGCTCGCGTCCGCCTCGGACGCGGTCACCTTGCTCTTCCACGCCGAGATCGAGCCGCGCGCGGCCGAGCTCGCCGAGCGCGAGGGCGTCGAGGTCCGCAAGTACTCGGTCATCTACGATCTGATCGAGGACGTGAAGGCGGCCCTCGAGGGCCTGCTCGCGCCCGAGATCGTCGACGTCGTCGTCGGCAAGGGCGAGGTCAAGGCGCTGTTCAAGGTCAAGACCGGCGTCATCGCCGGCTCCGCGATCCGCGACGGCAAGGCCACCCGCGGCGGGCACATCCGCGTGCTCCGCGACGGCAAGATCCTGCACGTCGGCAAGGTCACCACGCTGCGCCACTTCAAGGACGACGTCAAGGAAATCGAGAAGGGCCAGGAGTGCGGCATCGGCACCGAAGGCTTCAACGACTTCGCGGTCGGCGACCTGCTCGAGTTCTTCGTCAAGGAATCGCGCACGCGGCGTCTCTCGCAGTCGCCGCGGTAAGCGGTCATGTTCGAGCGCAACGACCGGCTTCGCGAGCTGTATAAAGAGCTCGTCTCCACGCACCTGCGCGAGGTCAAGGACCCCGGGCTCGTCGGCTTCATCACGGTGACCGACGTCGACCTGTCCCACGACCGCAAGACGCTCAAGGTCTTCTACTCGATCCTGGGCACCGACGCCGAGCGCGAGCGCGCCGCGGCCGCCCTCGAGCGCGCCGCCCCGTACCTGCGCGAGCTCATCAAGAAGAAGGTCTCGGTGAAGACGATCCCGAACCTGGTCTTCACCTACGACATCACGCCGAAGAAGGCGTCGCGCATCGACGAGCTCCTCAACAAGCTCGAGAAGGAAAAGAACCAGTGACGGGCGCGGGCTTCCCTGCGGCGGGGATGCTCCTCATCGACAAGCCCGCGGGCTGGACCTCGCATGACTGCGTCGCCGTCCTGCGCAAGCTGTTCCCCCGCGGCACCAAGGTCGGCCACACCGGCACGCTCGACCCCCTCGCCACGGGCCTGCTGGTGGCCCTGATCGGCCCCTGCACCAAGCTCCAGGCGCGCCTGCAGGGCATGGACAAGACCTACTCGGGCACGATCCGCCTCGGGGTCAAGACCGAGACCGGTGACATCACCGGCAAGACGATCGAGGAGAAGCCCCTTCCCCCCTTGGACCTCGCGGCCCTGAAGGCGGCGTGCGCGGCGCTCGTGGGCACGGTGGACGCCCCCGCCCCCGCCTACTCCGCGGTCAAGCATCAGGGCCGGCCGCTGTACGAGTACGCCCGCAAGGGGCTCGAGGTTCCGGTGAAGGCCCGCCGATCCGTGGTGCATGCCTGGGAGGCCCTGTCCTGGGACGCCCCCGAGCTGACCCACCGCCTGAGCTGCGAAAGCGGGACCTACGTCAGGACGCTCGCGGAGGTTCTGGGCGAGAAGCTGGGCTGCGGCGGCACCGTCTCGACGTTGCGCCGCGAGACCGTGGGACCCTTCCTGCTCTCCGACGCCCTGCCGCTCGACAAGGTCCGCGCCTTGCCGCCGCTCGAGCTGGCCCGGCTCCTGGCGGCGTCGATCCCGGTCCTCGACAAGGCGCTCAAAGCCAAGCCATGATCACGGTGCGCGGCCGCGTGGTCCGCGGCGAGCGGGTCGGACGCAGGCTCGGCTTTCCCACGGCGAACGTCAAGGTCCCCCCCTCCGCCCGCCCGCCGAAGGGCGTCTGGCGGGTCCTCGCGAAAGGCACGACGCTCGGCGAGCGCCTCGGCGCCTGCAACGTCGGCGTGCGCCCCACGCTCGGCGGCGTGCGCCTCGTCGTCGAAGTGCACATCCCCGGCTTCCGCGGAGACCTGTACGGCCGCACGCTGACGTTGAACTTTCTCTCCAAGATACGCTCGGAGCGCCGCTTTCCGTCGCTGGCCGCGCTGAAGTCCCAAATCCGCAAGGACGTGGCGTCCTTGAACCGCAAGGCCGCTTACGCTACAATGAACGCATGACCAAGCTCAACGCCGACGGAAACCTCCTCGGACGCCTCGGCGCCATCACCTTGCTCGCCGCCGCGGGCTTCGGCCTCTATCGCCTGAACTGCTCCGGCGGAATGTGCCCGCCCGTGCAGACGGACTCCTGCTGCGCCGGCGCCGAGAAGGCCGCGGCCGCCCCGGTTCCCGCGAAGTAATCTCGCGGCTTTGCTCCTCGACGAGAAAATAGCGGCTTAAATCGCTCATTTCGCCCGGGCCGGCGTCCCGTTTACTGGTACACTGAGTGGTGCCCGCGATCCGCTTCCTCGTCCCCTATCTCGCCTACCTGTTCTCGACGTTCATCAAGCTCACGACGCGCCTGACGATCGTGCGCGGCGAGCACCGCGGGCGCCTGCGCGACGCGGACCAGCGCTTCATCTACGCGTTCTGGCACCAGCGCCAGGCGTTCTTCACCGTCTCCCACCGCGGCGACCGCATGTCCATGCTGATCAGCCGCTCGGTCGACGGCGAGATGATCGCCGAGACGATCCGTCGCTGCTGCGGCGTGGCCTCGGTGCGGGGCTCCTCCTCGCGCGGCGCCTCGGACGCGGTGCGCGGCCTGATCAAGGCCCTGCGCTCGGGCATCGACATCGGGATCACGCCCGACGGTCCGAAGGGACCCAGGACGGAGATAAAAGAAGGAGTCATGTACCTCGCCCAGAAGCTCGGCGTGCCGATCCTCCCCGTCACGAACGCCCAGTCGAACCGCCTCGTGCTCAAGAAGAGCTGGGATCACTTCCAGGTCCCGATGCCCTTCGGCCGTTCGGTCGTGGTCTACGGGGCGCCGATCTTCGTCGGGCCGCTCGACGACCTGGCTCTCAAAGCGGCGGAGCTCAAGGTCTCGCTCGACGCGATCACCCTCGAGGCCGAAGCCCTAGTGGCGTGAGGCTTCGTCGGGGCGCACGGCGAACGCGGCGTTGAGCCCGATGAGCAGGAAGGTGGCCAGGAGCAGGCACACCGAGAGCGCGTTGATCTCGGGCGTCACGCCGAACTTCATCATCGAGTAGATCTTGATCGGCATCGTGACGATCCCGATGCCCGCGACGAAGAACGAGGTCACGAAGTCCTGGAAGCTCACGGTGAAGGAGAGCAGGGCCCCGGAGAAGATCGCCGGCATGGCCAGCGGCAAGGTGATCTTCACGAAGGCCTGCCACTCGGTGGCGCCCAGGTCCATCGCGGCGTCCTCCAGGGACGATTCCTGCAGGGAGATCAGGCGCGCGCGCACGGCGGCGACGGTGTAGGGCAGACAGATCAGGGCGTGCGAGCTGGCCAGGGCCATGAAGTCGAGCTCGTAGCCCGCCCGGACGAGGAAGGTGAGGATGCCCACGCCCAGGGCCACCTCGGGCATCATCAGCGGCACGTTGAGCAGGGCGTCGTACGCCCCCCGCCCGCGGAAGGGCTTGTGCTTGACCATCGCGTAGGAGGCGAGCATGCCGAGCACGGCGGCGATGCCGGCGGCGGCGAGCGCGAGCTCGAGCGAGGTCAGCATCGCGCTCATCAGCTCCGCGTCGTGGAACAGGGCCTTGTACCACTTGAGCGTGAATCCGCGCCAGACGACGTTGCGGCGGGCGTCGTTGAAGGAGAAGACGAACATCACGCCGAGCGGCAGATAGAGGAAGCCGAACAGCGCGGCGACGTAGGCGCCCATGCCCCCCTTGCCCTTGGTCATGCCTTCTCCCAGCGCTGGTACAGCCACAGGCCGCCGACGAGGCCGGCGAGGAGCAGGGAGGTCAGGGCGGAGCCGAAGGGCCAGTCCTGGGCCATCATGAACTGGTTGGAGATCAGGTTGCCGAGCAGGTAGTAGCGCGGGCCGCCGAGGATCTCGACGGTCAGGAAGTC
>JAMPYD010000283.1 GCA_023700845.1 Elusimicrobiota bacterium
ACGCCGCCGGTCACGTTGGCGGTCATCAGGTTCGTGGTCATGTTGCCCGGGTCGAGGGCGCCGAAGGTGATCTGCGTGATCTTGCCCAGCGCGCCCGTCGGCGTGGTGTCCGTCTCGCCCGTGGCGCGGCAGGCGACGATGGCGATGAAGAAGCTCATCACGACCGAGAGCAGGCCCATCCAGATCTTGATGCCGAACAGGAACCACTCGAGGAAGACGACGACCGGCGTCAGCGCGGCGAGGCCGATGAAGAACCACAGCATCGGCACCTCCTTGGCGGCCTCCCCGTCGGCGGCGTCGAACGCGCCGGTGACGCTCTTGAACGCGCGAGCCACGGTGCGCCACTCGAAGGCGAAGGCCAGCAGGCCGCTCGTGAGGATCATCGCCGAGCCGAACCACACGCTCCAGGCCACGATGTTCTTGTAGCCGAGCTTGGGGTCGATGATCCCGCGCGCGTAGAGCATCGGCGCGATGATCCCGAAGTTGATGAAGGCGCCGAGCAGCATGCTCCACGCGGCGCGAAAGCCCATGATGGCGCCCGCGCCGAGCATGATGAGGCTTCCCTCGAAGGAGAGAGTGTAGTCGGTCAGCGGGCGGCCCGCCAAGGTGACGAAGGGAATCTTGATCTTCTCCGGCAGGTTCCAGGGCATCCAGGACGCCCGCGCGTCGCGCAGGAAGGCGACGACCGCGCCCGCCAGCCCGCCCCAGCCGAGGAGCCGGGCCTTCTCGGCGCCCTCGGTGCCTTCCTCGCCGTGCAGGGCCTTCAGCGTCTCGGCGGCCGCGATGCCGGTGGGGAAGCGCAGCTGCTCGACGTTGATCATCTGCATCTTCATCGGGATCGCCATGACGACGCCCAGCATCGCGATCGAGGAGATCCAGAAGAACATCGGCCAGCCGGCCATCGGCTGCCCCGTGATCATCATCAGCGCGGGGATGGCGGCGACCGTGCCGCCGCCCGTCATGTAGCCCGCGGCGCTGGCCACCGACTGCATCGCGTTGTTCTCGAGCATGCCGAAGGCGGTGCGGACGAAGCGGAGCTTGAGCAGCACCGAGAAGATCGCGAAGGCGAGGATGCCGGCGGTGATCGAGACTCCGATGCTCCAGCCGGTCTTCAGCGCGACGTAGAGGTTGGAAAGGCTCATCAAGCCTCCCAGGAGCATTCCGGCGGCGCAGGCGCGGACGGTCAGCTGGGTCTTCGAGGGGGAGGGGGTCTCGCTCATGGAGGGATTCTAGCATTGGCCGTGTTCATTTTCCGTCCTCTCCCTTTGCTAGAATCCCGGGGATGAGAGCCTACGCCTTCGTCCTGGCCGCCGCGCTCGCAGCCGCCGCCTGCGGGGGGGGCGACGCCGCCTCCCGTCTTCCCGACGTGCGCCTGCCCACCTTGGGGGGCCCGCTCGGCCCCTCGCTCGCCGCCTGCGTCACGGAGAAATGCCTGACGGTGGTCGTCGCCCCGTGGTGCGGCATATGCCATCAGGTCACGCCGGACATCGTGCGCCTGCGCCGCTTCCTCGACAAGGCGGGCGTGGCGACCCGCGTCGTCGTCGGCCTCGACGACCTCGAGCCGATCAAGGGCATGGCCGCCCTCTTCGGCTCCGACACCTTGCTCGACCCCGAAGGGGCGGTGACCGCGCGCGGCGTGCCCCTGTTCATCGTGACCAACCGCGCCGGCGACGTCGTCAAGCGCGTGAGCGGGTTCCCGCGCGGGATCTCCTCCTCGGAGGAGCTCGCCTCGTTTTTCGGATTGCCCTGAGACGAACGGCTTTATAGGAGAAAGATCATGATCATCGGAGTCCCGAAGGAAATCAAGAACCGCGAGCACCGCGTCGGCCTCGTCCCCGGCGGCGTGCGCGCCCTCGTCAAGGACGGCCACAAGGTCCTCATCGAGAAGAGCGCCGGCGTCGGCTCCGGCATCACCGACGACGAGTACAAGGCCGCCGGAGCCGCGATCGTCGACAAGAAGCGGCTGTTCGCGGACGCGGAGATGATCATCAAGGTCAAGGAGCCCCTCGAGGAGGAGTACGGGATGTTCCGGCCCGACCAGATCCTCTACACCTACCTGCACCTGGCCCCGGCCCCGGCGCTGACGAAGGCCCTGCTCAAGGCCAAGATCAAGGGCGTCGCCTACGAGACGATCCAGCTCAAGGACGGCAGCCTCCCGCTGCTGACGCCGATGAGCGAGGTCGCCGGCAAGATGTCGGTCCAGCTCGGCGCGCAGTTCCTCGAGAAGCACCACGGCGGCCGCGGCGTGCTGCTCGGCGGCGTGCCCGGCGTCGCGCGCGGCATCGTCACGATCATCGGCGGCGGCGTCGTGGGTATTAATGCAGCGAAGATCGCCATCGGCATGGGCGCCCGCGTCAACATCCTCGACGTCTCCGCCCAGCGCCTCGCCTACCTCGACGACGTGTTCGGGAACTCCGTGTCGACCCTGATGAGCCACGACGAGAACATCTACAACTCCGTCGTCCGCTCGGACCTGCTCATCGGCGCCGTGCTGATCCCGGGCGCCAAGGCCCCGTCGCTCGTCACCGAGGAGATGGTCAAGAAGATGAAGCCGGGCTCGGTCATCGTCGACGTCGCCGTCGACCAGGGCGGCTGCGTCGAGACCGCGGAGGTCACCAGCCACGACAAGCCCGTGATCGTCAAGCACGGCGTCCTGCACTACGCGGTGCCCAACATCCCGGGAGCGGTCAGCCACACCTCGACCTACGCGCTGACGAACGTGACGCTCAAGTACGCGCGCGACATCGCCAAGCACGGGCTCGAGGAGGCGGTGCGCCGCGACGAGGCCCTGCGCAAGGGCGTCAACGTCTACCGCGGCAAGGTCACGCACGCGGCCGTCGCCCAATCCGTCGGGGAGAAGCCGGTCGAGCTTGCGACCCTCGTTTAAGGCCTTCGCCCTCGGCCTTCTCCTCGCGGCGCCGGCGCGCGCCCGCGCGGAGAAGCCGCACGGGGCGTCGTACGACCCCGAGGTCGCGCTGCTCGTCCTGACGATCCAGAAGCAGAGCGTCGTGCTCCTGGGGGAGGAGCTCGTGCGCCAGGCGGAATGGCTCGAGCTCGGCGGGATGCAGGTCCTGCTCGCGGAGAAGATCAACGTCTTCTCCCGGAACGTCGCCGCGGGCCTCACGGCCGACTCGGACATCCTCGAGGATTACCGGGAGCAGATCCTCAAGGTCGACCCCACCGCGATCGGCGAGGCCGACAGGCTCGTTTCCGAAATCCGCCGCTACCACGACCTCATCCCGGGAAAGCCGATGGTGCGCCTGCCCTGGCCGCCGCCGCCGGGCCCCGTCATGGAGTTCCTCGAGGAGGACGGCATCGGCGCCGACGCGGTCAGCGCCCTCAAGGGCACGCCGGCCATGGACGAGCCCGTCGCCTACGCCGAGCGCCGCTTCGGCACGACGGGGCCCTTCCTGCGGCGCCGCAAGTGGAACCTCGACTTCTACCTGGGCTCGTTCGGCAACCTCCTGCAGCACTACAAGAAGCTCGGCTACCGCCGCATCTACCGCCTGCGCTCGCCCTACGTCAGCTACGGGAAGGCGGCGTGGGTGCTGGCGCCCGAGCCCGGCCTGCGGCCGCGCCTCGTCTACTCGGACTTCTACGGACAGGACCTCTTTCTCCACACGCGCGCGCAGTGGGCCATCCTCACGGACCGGGCGAAGGAAGAAGGCCCGACGGTCCGCACCTTGACCTGCCCGGACTGCAATTACGTCCTGCCCGGAGTGCGCGCGATGAAGTCCCTGCTCGCAACCGTGCCCTACTCCGCGGACACGGTCATCGCCGGCTACGACTACCTCTTCGAGCCGCTGTGGAAGGAGAACGTCCTCGGGACCTACGAGAACGACTACTGGCGCCTGACCTACTACAAGACCGGCCCGACGATCACGGCCACCGTCGTGCCCCGCCGCACGAATTTCGGCGAGATCCTGGCCGCC
>JAMPYD010000284.1 GCA_023700845.1 Elusimicrobiota bacterium
ATAGCCCGACCTCGCGGCTGAGGCGCTGGATGGACTCCACGAAGGCCGTCCACTCCGCGCGGCGCTTGGCGCGCGCGCCCTCGTCGGACCTCGGCGCGAAGGTCTTCTCGATCCTCGCGTCGGCCATGCGCTCGGGATCGGGCAGGCCCGCCGCCTTCGCGGCGAGGATCGCGGCGCCGAGCGCCGTCGCCTCGACCTCCTTGCGGCGCTCGAGCGTCGCGCCGATCGCGTCGGCCTGGAAGGCCATCATCGCGTCGGCGCGCGAGAGCCCTCCCGCGACGCGCGCGCGCGTGACCGGCGAGCCCGAGGCGGCCATCACCGCCGCCGCGTCGGCGAGGAGCATGCATAGCCCCTCGGCGGTCGCCCGCACGAGGTCGTGATTGGTCGTCTGCGAGTCGAGCCCGAAGAACGCCGTCTTCGTCTTGTAATCCCAGCGCGGGGCGCCCAGGCCGCCGATGGCGGGAAGCATGAGCACCCGCCTTTTGGATTTTCTAAACGCCTCATCGATGGCCTTGGCGTCCTTCATGAGACCCAGATTATCTTTCAGCCATTCGAACGAGGTTCCGGCCGCGTGGACGGTGCCCTCCAGATAGTAGCCGCGCAGGCCGCCCACGGTCGCGGCCGCCGAGGCGAGCAGGCCGGGCGCGCGCTCGGGGCGGGGGCCGGTATGGCGGAGCAGGAACGCGCCGGTGCCGTAATTGGCGACCGCGTCGCCCTCGTTCGCCGCGCCGAGGCCGATGGCCGCCGACTGCTGATCCCCGACGGTGGCCAGCAGGGGAATCTTGCGGCCTTTGCGCTCGATGACGCCCCAGTCGCCCGCGGACGAGCGGATCGAGGGGAGCAGCTCGGCGGACAGCCCGAACAAGGCCAGAAGCCCGGGATCCCAGGCCGCCGTGTCGAGGTTCATCAGCAAGGTGCGCTGGGCGCATGTGGGGTCGGCCGCCACGACCGCCCCCTTCGTCAGGCGCGCGGCGAGAAAGGTCGAGACGGGGGCGCACAGGAGGCGCCCGGCGTCGGCGAGCGCGCGGACCTTGGGCTCGCGGTCGAGGAACCAGCGGATCTTGGGGGCGGAGTAATAAGGGGTCGCGTACAGGCCCGAGAGGCCGTGAACCTCGCCCTGGCGCTCCTGCAGCGGCGCCGTGAACTCGGCGGCGCGGCCGTCCATCCACGACGGGGCGGGGGCGGCGGGCTTGAAGGAGCCCTTCTCGCAGAACACGATGGTGGAGCGCTGGACGGCGAGGCCGGCGGCCAGCACCCGGTCCTTCGGGCCGAGCTTGGACAGGACCGCGTCGAGGGACGCCTCCAGGGTTTTGGCGAGCTCGAGAGGGTCGTGCTCGGCCCAGCCCGCCTTGGGGCGCTTGGTGCGCACCGGGCGCTGCGCGAGGGCGACGATCCGTCCCTTGAGATCGAAGAGCACGGCGCGCGAGGACGAGGAGCCCTGATCGAGAGCGAGGAGAAGATCGCGCGTCTTCATAGGCCCTTGAGCTTCAGGTCCGTCGATTCCACGCGCTCGCCGAGCTCGGTCAGGCGCGCGCGCAGGTCCGCGTCCAACGCCTTGTCCTCGACGAGCTTGTTGACGAGCGGGGCCGAGGGGGCGAGGACCTTCTCGTAGAGCCCCGCGGCCTTGAGCATGTCGAGCACCTTCTTCTTGTCCTGGAACTCCCACTTCACGGCGGGGGAGGACGAGACCTCGAAGCGCTCGCCGAAGGCGCGGACGTAGTTCTTCTTCTTGAGCGCGGCGGCCAGGTCCTTGGCGGCGGCGGCGGCCTCGGCCTGGGCGGCGGCGACCTTGGCCAGCGCGTCGCCGTACCGGTCCACGAGCGCGGCCAGCTCGGGCTCGCCGGAGGCCTTCGCGGCGACGGCGGGCATCCCCGCGTACTGGTCCTTGTAGATCGGGCACAGCGGCTTGTAGTCGCACCAGCGGCAGGCGTTCTCGGTCGGCTTCGGGTCGAAGCGGTCCTTCGTGATGCCCTCGGCGGTGTCCACGATGCGCTGGGTCAGCTCCTTGACCAGCGGGGCGCCGCGGCGCACGGTGCGGTGTTCTTTCAGAGTAGGAAGATGATAAAAAATGAGCTCGCCCACCTCCGCGCCGAGCTGGCTCTCGCACGCGAACTGATACATGGTGAGCTGGGCGTCGAGGTCCAATCTCCCGGCGGCGAGCTTCTTGCCCGTCTTATAATCAAGAATGGACAGGCGCCCGTCCGGGAGCTTGTCGATCCGGTCCACTTTCCCGGTCAGCGGGACCCCTTCATATTCGAAATTGAAGTTGTACTCGACCGAAAACGGGACGTGGAAGGACTTCGCGTGCTTGTCGTAAAACCGCGTCAGCAGCTGGCGGCCCTCCTCGAACAGCTCGGCCTCGTGGTTCTCGTCGCGGTAGCCCGTGGCGACCCAGATCTCGCGGTAGTGCTTCAGCAGGTCTTCCAGCGAGGGCGCCTTCGGTTCCTTGGGGCCGTAGAAATATTCCAGCGCCAGGTGCACGCTTTGCCCGTAGGAGAAGAAGTGCTTGGGCTTCTCGGGGATTTTGTCGACGTACTTGAACCTGTACTTCTGGGGGCACTCGTTATAGAGCGTGATGGAAGAGTGCGACAGGGGCCGGGGGAGGTTCACCTCGGCTATTTTACCAAATCCCCGTCGTAGCGCAGGAGCTCGGTGTTGGGATTTTCGAAGCCGGGGCCGCCGATCGTCGTCTTGACCCGGCCGACGCCGGGGCAGTAGTAGTCGTAGCGCCAGGAGGTCTTGAAGGCGGAGTCCTTCTCGCGGACCTTGACGCAGCCGGTGAAGGTCCCGGCGGCGGCCGTGACCGTCGTCGAGGCCGACACGACGAGGAACTCGACCTTCGACTTGCCGCGCCGAGAGCTCCAGGTCATCGCCTCGTTGTACGGGTAGCGCAGGATCGCCTCCCGCCCGTCCTTGTCCACCCGCCACACGGCCCAGTCGGCCTTCTGGAAATATTCGGTCTTCGTTTGGATGCGCTTGTCGCCGGCGTACAGCGCCGACGAGATCGAGCCGACCGTCCCCGAGGAGGCGCGCGCCTCCCATTCCAGGCGCATCGCCCGGCCGCCGCTGGCGCTGTCGACGTAGACCCAGGTGCGGCCCGTGTCGGTCGGGAAATAATCGGGGCAGCGCAGAAGCCCGGTCTTGGCGCGCTCGAGGCAGGAGGTCTGCTTCGGGAAGTCGCGGGCGGCGGCCTCGTAATGCGCGCGCGCCTCGTCGCAGCGGCCGAACACGGTCCGGTACAGCTCGGCCGCGCGCAGGCGCACCTCGCAGGCGCGCGGGTCCGTCGGGCGCGACGCCAGGAACTTCTCGTACTGCTTCACGGCCTGCACCGGGCGGCGCGCGTCCTCCTGGATCGTCCCCGACAGGTAATGATAGGTGTCGCACCCCGAGAGGAGGGCGGCGGCGAGGACGGCGAGGGGGGCGCGGGTCATCTCTTTTTAGAGTATGCCACTTTCAGGCGGCGGACCAATACGGGCACCACGATCATGCCGCCGAGGACGATCCACATCGCGGTGTTCGGGTCCTTGAAATAGGCGCTCAGCTTCAGGGTGGAGTAGGCGATCACGGCGTAGTACATCATGTCGCCCGCGATCGCGATCGCCCAGCCCGCGACGAAGCCGTGCCCGGCCGCCATGGCCGCGGCCCGCCCCGTCATCGGGTCCACGCCGAAGGCGATCAGGACGAGCGTGAAGGGCCCCGCGCCCACGCCGCCGTAATGGGCCGCGGTGCGCTCCATCGCGGCCTTCATCGCCGCGCTGACGCGCGCCAGGACGGGGATCCGCCTGCCCAGCGCGACCAGGAGGCGGAGGATCGGCTCGAAGGCGAAGGCCAGGATCACGTCGGAGACGAAGTACAGCCCCGCGGCCGCCGGCCATGGGACGCCGGTCCGGCTCGCGAGGAGCACGCCGGCCGGTATGCCGC
>JAMPYD010000285.1 GCA_023700845.1 Elusimicrobiota bacterium
GCGTCCTTCCACTCGTCCCGGGCTACATCTCGTTCATGTCCGGCCTGACGCTTGAGGAACTCTCGGCCGGCGGCGACGACAAGACGCGACTGAAGCACGCGGGCTGGGAGTCCCTGTGCTTCGTCGCCGGCTTCTCGCTGATCTTCACCTTGCTCGGCGCGACGGCGACCACGGTCGGCCGCGTGCTGGCCGAGCAGGCCCCGATCGTCAGCAAGGTCGCCGGCGCGGTCGTCATCCTGTTCGGCCTGCACATGACCGGCCTCCTGCCGATCAAGTGGCTGTACTACCAGAAGCGCGCGGACACCGCGGCCTTCAAGGCCGGCTACGTCGGCTCCTTCTTCATGGGCCTGGCCTTCGCCTTCGGCTGGACCCCGTGCATCGGCCCGATCCTGTCGGGCATCCTCGCGATCGCCGCGACGCGCGAGACCGTCGCCCAGGGCATGACCTTGCTGCTCGTCTACTCCCTCGGCCTGGGCATCCCGTTCGTGCTCACGGGCTTCGCCGTCACGCGCTTCATGCGCTTCTTCGTGCACTACAAGAAGCACATCCGCACCGGCGAGATCGTCGCCGGCGCCCTGCTCATCGGGATCGGCCTCCTGATCTTCCTCGACAGGCTCTCCTGGCTCAACCGCTTCACCCCGAAATTCCTGGAGCGCTTCCTTCTGTGATCAAGGGGCTCCTCCGCCATTGCGTCTTCCTCGCCGCCCTGTGCGCCTGGGCCTGCTCCCCCTCCGCGCCCGCGGAGAAGGCCGAGACGGCCCCCGCGCTGTCCGGCAAGACCCTGGACGGCAAGACGGCGTCGCTGTCCGATCACAAGGGCAAGGTCGTGCTCGTGGATTTCTGGGCCACCTGGTGCGATCCGTGCAAGGCCGAGATCCCGGAGCTCGTCAAGCTCCAGCAGGCCCTCGGCCCGAAGGGCTTCGTCGTCCTCAGCGTCTCCATGGACGAGGACGAGTCCGACGTCGCCCCCTTCGCGAAGTCGATGGGGATCAACTACCCGGTCATCCTCAACGGCGGCGGCGGCACGCCGAAGGGCTGGGTCGTCCCGGGCCTGCCGACCGCCTATCTCATCGGCCGCGACGGCACGGTGCTCAAGCGCCAGTTCGGATCGAAGTCCCTGGCCCGGCTCGCCCGCGACGTCGAAGCGGCGCTTGCGAAGTAGTAGGATAATCCCATGAGCGCGCTCACCGTCAGCGTCGTCGTCCCGGCGTACAACGAGGCCGAGGCCATCGGCCCGGTGATGGCCGACCTGCACGCGGCGCTGAAGAACCGGGGCGTCGAGTTCGAGATCATCGTCGTGGACGACGGCTCCTCGGACGGCACCGCGAAGGCCGTGAGCCCGGCGCACGCCCGCGTCATCTCCCACCCGACGAACGGCGGCTACGGCCGCGCCCTGCTGACCGGCATCGAGGCCGCCAAGCACGAATGGGTGCTGATGATCGACGCGGACGGCTCCTACCCGCCGGCCGAGATCCTGAAGCTGCTCGACTACGCGCCCGCCTTCGACCTCGTCATCGGCGCGCGCGAGGGCGCCCATTTCTGGGGCACCCCGACGAAGGCGTTCCTGCGCTGGGTGTACCTGAGGCTCGCGAGCTTCGTCGTCGGCGTGCGCGTGCCGGACGCCAACTCCGGCCTGCGCCTCGTGCGCAAGTCCCTGGTCGACCAGCAGGCGCTGGTCCGCTGCCTCGGCTACTCGTTCACGACCACGATGACGCTCTCCTTCCTGATGCAGGGGCGCTTCGTCAAGAACATGCCCATCGAGTTCCGCGCCCGGTCCGGCGGCCATTCGAAGGTGAAGCCCTTCCGCGACATCCTGCGCACGCTCCAGCTGATGACCCAGGTCATGATCATCTACAACCCGCTGAAGCTGTTCGTGACCCTCGCGTTGCTCATCTCCCTGAAGGCCGTCGTCCTGTTCGCCCTGGCCGTGCAGCTCGGCGCCCCGCTGCTCGTCCTCTGCTCGTCGATCGCCGCCTTCGGCGCGCTGTTCGCCTTCACCGCCGGCTGCGTCCTCGACTCGATGCGCATGCACGGGCAGTGGCGCCCGTAGCGTAGCGGAGCGCGCGTGAACATCGTCGTCGGCTCGGGTCCCTCCGGAGTCGCCGCGGCCTCGGCCCTCCTCGACGCCGGCCGGCCCGTGCTGATGCTCGACATCGGCCGCGAGCTCGAACCCGAACGGCGTCGGTCCTCCCGGTCTTTTCGGTTTTCCGGCAAAACGGAGGCCGGGGATGATCCGGCCCGGAAGCTGGTCTTCGGTTCGGCCTATCCCTATCTCTCGGACCGGGAGGCGGGCCTGATCCAAAAAGGCACGAAGTGCCTCGCCTCCGGGGGCAAGGGCGGCCTGTCGGCGGTCTGGGGAGCGTCGGTCCTGCCGTTCCGGGACGAGGAGATCGCGGATTGGCCCTTCCCGGCGGCCGCGCTCCACGACCACTACGAGAAAACGGGCGCGATCCTGGATATATCCGGAGCGGCGGACGGCCTGGCCGAAAGATTCCCTTTTTACGCCCCGCCCCGCCCCCCGCTCAACGCGTCGCTTCAAGCGCGCGCCGTTCTCGAGCGATTTTCCTCCGGCGCCGAAGCCCTGAAGGCCGCCGGGTTCGCCTTCGGGCGCGCCCGCCACGCCGTCGACTCCGCGGCCTGCGAATACGACGGGACCTGCCTCTCCGGCTGCGCGCGCGGCGCGATCTGGAACGCGGCCCGCGCCGTCGAGGCGCTGAAGAAACGCCCCGGTTTCGAGTACCGCGGCGGCGTTCGGGTTCTGTCGATCGAAGAGCGCCCCGACGGCGTGCGCCTGCACGTCGCGCGCGAAGGCGCCTCGCGCGCGGTCCATGACGGGGCGAAGCTGTTCCTCGCCTGCGGCCCGCTGGCCACGGCGCGCCTGGTGTGCGGTTCGTTCGGCGCTCCGGCGGAGGGTCTTCCCTTGCTGTCGCAGCCCTACTTCGTGCTGCCCCTGCTTTTGGACCGCGACGTTCCGGGCGCCCCCGAGGAACGCCTCCACACCTTGGCTCAGGTCTATCTGGAGCTCGACGACAAGGAGGTTTCCAAACACCTCGTCCATCTCCAGATCTACGGCCACAACGAGGTCATCGCCGACCGCCTGGACAGGGCCGCGGCCTGGGCGGGCCCCTTCTCCGGCGCCGTGGCGGGGCATTTCGCCCCGCGCCTGCTCGCCATCCAGGGCTACCTTCACTCCGGCGAGGGCATCCCGGTCACGATCACGGCCGAGGGCCGCGGCGAGGACTGCCGCCTCACCGTGAAGGCCGGGGACGCCTCCGCGACGAAGGCCGCCGTCGGGCGCGTCGCCGCCAAGATCGCGCGCCATTCCGCCGATCTGGGCTTCGCTCCCCTGTCGTTCCTGCGGAAGGTCGGCCTTCCCGGCGAGGGCAACCACGCCGGCGGCTCGTTTCCGATGAAGAAGGCCCCCGCGGCCTGGCAGACCGACCCCCTGGGCCGCCTTCACGGCCATGAGCGCGTCCACCTCGTCGATTCCTCGGTCCTCCCCTCGCTTCCCGCCTCGACGTTCACCTACGCGGTGATG
This sequence comes from Elusimicrobiota bacterium, assembly GCA_023700845.1. GTDB lineage: Bacteria > Elusimicrobiota > Elusimicrobia > UBA1565 > UBA9628 > GWA2-66-18. The sequence goes on from JAMPYD010000285.1 coordinate 3,539, forward strand.
GCCAACGCCAGCCGAATCGCCTCGGAAGCCGCGTAGCGGACTGTTTCCGGAAACAGTCGTCCGACGGGAATGGGCGGAAATTGGTACAATCGCGATTATGTCTCCCGTCGAGGCCATGCCCGATACGCCGGTGATGCGGCAGTACCAGGAGATCAAGGCGCGCCATCCCCAGAGCATCCTCTTTTTCCGCCTGGGCGACTTCTACGAGATGTTCGGGCTCGACGCCCAGGACGCCTCTCAGATCCTGGGCCTCGTCCTGACCCAGCGCCAGGGCTTCCCGATGTGCGGCGTGCCGTTCCACAACGCGCAGAACTACATCGCCCGCCTGCTCCGCGCCGGCCGCAAGGTCGCGATCGCCGAGCAGCTGGA
>JAMPYD010000286.1 GCA_023700845.1 Elusimicrobiota bacterium
AGCGCGTCCATCGCGGCCTTGAGCTCCGCGGCCTTCGCGGCGAGGTCGTCGCCGGGGGCGACGCGGACCGGTTCTCCGTAGACGACGACGGAACGTCCGAACGGGAGGGGCACCTGGAAGCGGTCCCAGGCCTTGGCGATCTCGAGCCGGTTCGACAGGGCGTTGGCGATCGGAACGATCGGCATCCCGGAGAGCTGCGCCACGCGCACGGCGCCCTCCTTGACCTCGCGCGCCGGGCCCCTGGGCCCGTCGGGGGTGATGCCGACGTCGCGGCCGGAGCGCAGGATCTCGACCATTTCCCGGGCCGCGGCGGCGCCCCCGCGCGAGGAGGAGCCGCGCACCGCGTCGATCCGGGAGAGCTCCATGGTCCGGGCGATCATCTCGCCGTCGCGGGATTGGCTGACCAAGACGGCCGCTGATACGCCGCGGTGCGACCACGTGAAGAACACCTGGCGCTGGTGCCAAAAGGCGTAGATGAACCGCTCTCCCGCGCGGTGGATGGCCTCCGGAATGTCGGCGCGCAGCACCGTCTGGCGCGTGGTCCAGCCGACGAACGACACATAGGAATAGACGAGGTAGGGTACGAGCTTACGGATCACTATTTGCGGCCCTTGGCCTTCGACTTCGCGAGCCAGGACTGGCTGACCGCGAGGGAGGCGGGGGGGACGAGGCGGCCCTCGGCGAGGGTCACGCCGAGCTTGGTTCCCGCGTCGAGCTTGCGCAGGGCCGCCTCGAGGGCCTCGGGCTGGGACAGCGGATTCAGAGGCGACAGCTCGCAGTTGTCCTTCTCCGCCTCGTCGGCGATCAGGGCGGAGGCGAAGCGGACCGCCTCCTCGAGCGCGTGCTCCTCGAGAACGGGCCAGAGCTTCTCGGGAACGGAGGGCTCCTTCGCCCGGAACGGGCCGAAGCCCTCGCCGAGGCTCGCCAGGATGAGGCTGTACGCCAGGCCCGGCATGGGGGACAGCAGGGCCTGGTCCGCGTCGGGATGGCCGAAGGTGTCGAAGACGACGCCGGGGGTGAGGGCCTTGGAGGCTCGCTCGAGGAACTTCGCGAGCGGGAGCTCGCCGAGGCCCGCGGCCTCGAGGTCGATGCGTCCCTTGCGCGAGCGCTGCTTGACGACGTGCGCCCGCAGGGTCAGCTTGAAGCCCTTGATCTTTCTCACCGGCGGCGGCGTCCTCCCTCGCGCGGGACCGCGGCGGTCTCCGTCTGCGCGGCGCGGCGGCGTCCCTTCTGGAACTGGAACACCAGAGGCATCGAGACCGCGAGCGTCGAGTAGGTGCCCGAGATCGAGCCGATGAGCATCGCGAACGCGAAGTTGTGGATCACGCTGCCGCCGAGCAGGAACAGCGCGAGCACGACCGCGAACACCATGCCGTTCGTGATGACGGTGCGCGACAGCATCTCGTTGATGCTGTCGTTGACCAAAGTGCCGATGTCGTCGGCGCGGCGGTGGCGCATGTTGTCGCGCATGCGGTCGTAGATCACGATGGTGTCGTTGATCGAGTAGCCCGCGATCGTCAGCAGCGCGGCGACGATGACGAGGTCGACCTCGAGCTGGAACGCGGAGAACACGCCCGCCGTGATCAGCACGTCGTGGGCGATCGCGGCGACGCCGGCGGCGCCCCAGAGCGGGTTGTCGAAGCGGAACGCCACGTAGCCGATGATCGCCAGCAGCGCGAGCGTGATCGCGGTCAGGGCCTGGCGCTTGAGGTGCTTGCCGACGGACGGCCCGACGTACTCCTTGCGGTCGACGCGCAGGCCCTCGCCCGCGGCGGCCTTGACCTTCTCGACGAAGGTCTCGACGATCGACACGTCGACGTTCTCGTCGCCCTTGAGGAACAGCGCGAACTCCTTCTTGCCGCCGAAGCTCTGCGCGTTGGCCTCGGGGTAGCCCGCCTTCTCGAGGTCCGCGCGGACCTGCGCCAGCTCGCGGGGCTCGGGGTAGCTGACCTGCACGAGCGTGCCGCCCGTGAAGTCGATGCCGTAGTTGAAGCCCTTCGTCGCGATCGACAGAAGGCTCAGGGCGCACAAGGTCCCGGAGATCGCGAAGAAGAGGGGGCGCTTGCCGACCCAGTCGATGGTGAGCTTTTTCATGTTGTCCTCAGGCCGCCGCTTCGGCGTCGCCGCCGAGCATCCAGGCCTCGTAGAGCATCCGCGTCAGGATCGTGGCGGTGAACATGCTGATGATGTTGCCGCCCGTCAGGGTCACGGCGAAGCCCTTGATCGGGCCCGTGCCGAACTGGAACAGGAGCGCGGAGGCGATCAGCAAGGTCAGGTTCGAGTCGATGATCGCGCTCGCGGACTGGTCGTAGCCGGCCGCGACGGCCAGCTTCATCGGCCGCCCCTTCGCCAGCTCCTCCTTGATGCGCTCGAGGATGAGCACGTTGGCGTCGACGGCCATCGCGATGTTGAGCGCCAGGCCGGCGATGCCGGGCAAGGTCAACGTCGCCTTCAGATAGGCCATCAGCGCGAACAGGAAGAACAGGTTCGCGACGATCGCGATGTTGGCGATCATCCCGCCGGCCCGGTAATAGACCGCGAAGAAGACGAGGATGAGGCCGACGCCGACGCTGGCCGCCGTGAACCCCTTGCGGATCGAGTCCTCGCCGAGCGACGGCCCGACGGTGCGCTCCTCGATGATGCGCACGGGGGCGGGCAGGGCGCCGGCGCGCAGCACGATCGCCAGCGACTTGGCGTCCTCCGAGGTGAACTGGCCCTCGATGATGCCCGAGCCGCCGCTGATGCGGCCCTTGATGACGGGCGCCGAGAACACGTTGTCGTCCAGGACGATGGCCATGTTCTTGCCGATGTTGGCGGCGGTGAGGGCGGCGAACTTGGCGGCCGCCTCGGGCTTGAACTTGAAGGCGACGACGGGCAGTCCGTACTCGCCGCCCGTCTCCACCTTGGCGGAATCGAGCAGGGCGCCGGTGAGCGGGACCTCCTTCGACAGGAGGTACAGGGCGCTTTCCTTGCCCTTGTACAGCTCGAGGCCCGCGGGGACGAGTTTGGCCGCCGCGCTCGAGACCTTGACGCCGTCGAACGGGGAGCCGAGCTCGAGGATCTTGTTCATCGCGGTCCGCGCGCGCTCGGAGTCGTCGACCATGCGGAACTGGAGCAGGGCGGTCTTGCCGACGAGCTCCTTGGCCTGGGCCGAGTTCGAGATGCCGGGCAGCTGGACGACGATCCAGCGCGCGCCCTGGCGGGCGATCAGCGGCTCGGCGACGCCGAACTGGTCGATGCGGTTGCGCAGGATTTCGATGGCCTGCTGCATCGCCTCGGCGAGGGGGATCTTGGGGTCGAGCTTGTCGATGTCGAGCTCCATGACCATGTGCGTGCCGCCCTTCAGGTCGAGGCCCAGGTTCACCAGCCACTTCGGACGCTCGCGCAGGAGCTCGAGCTTCGTGCGCTCGGAGGCGTCGAGCTGGTACCAGTTGATCGAGGGGAAGAGGAGGAAAAAGGAGCCGACGATCAGGGCGAGGACGCCCAGCCACTTCGTCTGAGTCTTGGTCATATCGTTCCTTTGGTCCTCTATGAAATAACGACGCCGGTCTTCACGTCGCTGACGACCCGCGTCACGGCCGAGCGCGCCACGGTGAGCTTGACCGTCTGGGAGAACTGCACCTCGAGATCCTCGCCCTTGAAGCCGGTGATCGTCCCGTACAGGCCGCCGTTGGTCAGGATCTTGTCGCCGGACTTGAGGTCCTTGAGCATCTGCTCGTGCTCCTTCTGCTGCTTCTGCTGGGGGCGGATGAGCAGGAAGTAGAAGATGATGAAGATCGCGACGATCGGGGCGAGGTTGATGAGGGGGTTCGGGGCGGGCTGCATGAGTTCTCCTTATATGGGCGCGAAATCCTAGCAATTTAACCCGGCCGTGGGATACAGAGAGCCGGCCCCGGGATCGCTCCC
>JAMPYD010000287.1 GCA_023700845.1 Elusimicrobiota bacterium
CCTTGGCCTCGAGCACGGTCTTGCCCGAGGCGGAGAGGACCGCCTCCAGGTCCGCTTCGGGGGCGTCGAGGCCGGACACCTTGCCCTTGGCCGAAAGCTTGAGGCCGTCCTGCTCGGCGCTCAGGCGCTTGAACTCGAGGCGGGCCTTGACGCGGTCGCCGCGCGCGGGGTGCACCGTCCCCGCGAACGCGAGGGCGGCGTCGACGGGGCGCTCTCCCGCCTTCCCTTTCAGGCGGAGAGAGAGGTCGAGGCCGAAGGGCTCGGCGAGGCTGAAATCGTCGAGGGCGACCGTCAGCTCGGACGCGGACCAGGCCGCGCCGGTGCCCTTGTCCAGGTACAGGGCCTCGCCCCGAGAGACGCGCAGGCGGCGGACGTTGAACTCCGCCGGGGCGTCCTCCGGGGCCTTCGCCGCGGCCGCGCCCGCCGGGGCCGAGGAGGCCAAGGTCTCGTAATTGAAGGACCCGTCGGCGCCGCGGACCACGCTGACCTTGAGCCCGTCGGCCGAGGCCGAGGCGACGACGAGCTTGCGCCGCAGCAGGGCCCTCCAGCTCGGGCGTAGGCTGAAGGTCTCGACGCTGAGGAAGGTCCCGGCGGAAAAATCCGGGCGCTCGGAGACCTCGAGGCCCTGCAGGTGGAGCCCGGTCAGGCCCGCGTCGATGCGCGTGAGGCGCACGTCGCGGCCGAGCTGCTTGCGGGCCGCGGCGACGGCGTAGGCGCGCGCCTTCGGCTCGGGGAACATCGTCTTGAGCGCGACGAGCCCCGCCCCCGCGCCGAGCACGGCGAGCAGGACGGCGACGCCGGAGACCTTGAGCCAGAGACGCGCGCGGGCCATGCGCCGATTTTATCATTCCCCGGCGGCGATTCTTACAAAGGTGTTGCCCGGGCGTCATGTCCGGCGGCGAGGGCGAAGGTCTAGACTTCCGACGATGACGCCCGCCCGACCGCGACGGCTCCCGACACTCGCCCTGCTCTGGGCGTTCTCCGCCGCCGCGTCGGGCGCCGAGATTCCGAGGCTCAAGAAGCTGTCCCTCGAGGAGCTGCTCGACGTCCCCATCACGGCCGCCTCGAGCGTCCAGGAGCGGCCCTCCGCCGCCCCGTGGAGCGCGCGCGTGGTGACGGAGGAGACGATCGCCGCCCGCGGCTACGCGACCTTGCTCGACCTGCTCGAGGAGCTTCCCGAGCTCGAGGTGCAGCGCAAGGCGTCCGAGAGGCGCCTGAACCTCGTCAGCGTCCGCGGCCTCCTCGGCAACGAGCGCCTGGTCATCCTGTACGACGGGGTCCGCGTCACGCCGGCCACGGGCGACACCTACGCGCTCAGCTCGCAGTTCTCGCTGCGCGGCGCCAAGCGGGTGGAGATCGCCCTGGGCCCGATGTCCGCCCTGTACGGCGCCGACGCCTTCAGCGGCGTGATCAACGTCGTCACCAAGAAGGGCGGCGAGCTCGACGGGGCGCGGCTCTCCGGCGGCCACGGCCAGCACGGGACGTCCGACGCGTCCCTCTCGGCGGGCTCGACCTTCCCGGCCGGGGGCGAGCTCTCGGTGACCGCCCATCGCCGGGCCTCCGACGAGGCCCACCTGCCGGGGATCTACCCCGGGGATTACGCCGGAGCCCCGCCCGTGCCGGCGCCGCGCTACGAGGCCGGGACGGGCTCGCTCTTCCTCAATGCCCGCCTCAACATCCAGCGCTTCGAGCTGGGCGTCCTGCGCTTCACGGAGTCGCATCCTTCGGGCACGGGCGTCAAGCCCGAGTTCACCTTGTACGGCGACGCGCAGCGGTTCCGGACCGAGCACGGCGCCCTGTACGCCAAGCACGCGCTCTCCTCGGACGATGACCGCTGGACGTTCGAGGCGATGTCCTCCCTCACCACCTACGAGATAGACCCGAAGACCCGCTTCAACAACAGGTTCTCCCTGTTCCGGGACGCCTACAAGTACGCCTACGATCGGACCGTGGAGCTCCATGGCAAGGTCACCTACCGCCTCGCCGAGGAGGCGCCCCTCGTCGCGGGCCTCGTCTACTCCGACCATTCGTCCCTCGCTTACACGAACGACCTCGACCACCCGTTCGACCCGGGGCAGAGCGGTCCATCGCAGGGCTATCTGTTCCCGGGCTCGAACGTCGTCGACCTCAACGGGAAGGCGCTCGGCATACCCCTGGATTTCCACCACCTGCATTACGAGAACGTCGGCGTCTTCGCCCAGCTGGGCCTCCGGCGCGGCCCCTGGAACGTCGCGCTCGGGACGCGGTTCGACCACAACACGCGCTACGGAGATTCCGTCAACCCGCGGGTCGGCGTCGCGGTCGAGCCCGCGGAGCGGCTGACGCTCAAGGCGAACTACGGAGAGGCTTTCCTCGCCCCGGCCCCGTTCCGGACGCACGGCGAGTTCGGCTCCTTCTCGCCGGTCACGAACGGCCTCGGCCAGGTCACGGGGCTGGAGAGCTCCTTCATCAACACGGCGAACCCCGGCCTGCGGCCCGAGAAGCTCAGGGCCTGGGACGCGGGCGCCTGCTTCCGCTTCAGCGACGGGCTGTGGGCGTCGCTCGACGGCTGGTACACCGAGATCAGCAACCTCATCCAGGACAACGTCGTCTCGGGGCCGGGGACCTTCAAGGGCTGGCCCGTCGCGTCGATGGCGACGACCGTGAACCGCGGGTTCGCCCGCACCTACGGTTGGACGGCGCGCCTCGACGCGCTGGCGCTGGCCGGGGCCTGGTCGATCAAGCCGAACGCGTCCTTGTCCTATACGAACGGCAGCGTCGACGGGGAGGTCCTGCCCTACAGCGCCCGGCACGCGGCGCAGGCGGGCGTCGAGGCCAGGCTCGGCCGGCTCTCGCTGTACCCCCGGGTCCTCTATCGCGGCCGGACCTACAGCGCGACGCGCGACCCGCAAGGCGGCCTTCAGAGCAGCGCGCCTTATGCCGTCGTCAACGCGCACGCCCGCATGGCGGACCTCGTCGCGCGGCCGTTCCGGCTCTCCGCCTACCTCGGCGCCTCGAACCTTCTCGACACCCGCTACCGGAACGCCGCGAACACCGTCGCGTCGGTCGGCTTCCCCGCCTCCCCCCAGGATCCCGTCCGCTTCGTCGGCGGCGTCGAGGTGGAGTTCTGAGCCCCGCGATCCACGGCCTGCTCCTCTCGAGCCTCCTGGCGCTGCGCGCCGGAGCCGCGGCCCCCGTCTCGGCGGCCGGGGTGAAGGCGGTCTTCCTCGTCAATTTCACGAAGTTCGTCGAATGGCCCCCCGAGGCCTTCTCCGCCCCGGGATCGCCGGTCGTCATCGGCGTCCTCGGCGAGGATCCCTTCGGCGCGCTCCTCGACCAGGCCGCCGCGGGCGAGACCGCCGGCGGCCGCCCGCTCGCGGTCAGGCGCTTCCGCAGCCTCGCCGCGCTGGAGCCCTGCCACGTCCTGTTCATCGCGGAGTCCCAGGAGGGCCGGCTGGCGGAGATCCTGCACCTCCTCCGGGCCGCCCCCACGCTGACGGTCGCGGACATGGACGGGTTCGCGGCGCGCGGCGGCGCCGTCCAGTTCCGGCGCGAGGGCGGGCGGCTGCGCTTCGTGATCCGGCCGGAGGCGGCCGAGCGCGTCCGCCTCAAGGTGAGCTCCCGCCTGCTCGGCCTGGCCGGGGCCGCTCCGGGGAGGCGCCCATGAGGGTTCGATTCGAGAACCTCCCGATCCGGTCAAAGCTGCTCATGGTCATCACGGGCACGAGCATACTCGCCCTCGCGCTCGCCTGCGCGGGCTTCATCGCCTACGAGATCGTCACCTATCGGGCGAGCGCGGGGCGGGACCTGGCGCTGCGGGCCGAGATCCTCGCCGCCAGCGGCGCCGTCGCCCTGACCTTCTCGGACGAGCGGGCGGCGCAGGAGACGCTGGACGTCATGCGCGTCGACCCGC
>JAMPYD010000288.1 GCA_023700845.1 Elusimicrobiota bacterium
CCCTGCCGTTGCGGCTCAAGGCGATCCACGCCGAGCTCGCGGTGGTGCTCAAGGGACACGCGATCGAGTCGTGCGCGATCGAGGAGATGTTCTTCACCACCATCGCGAACACGGTCCGGGCGACCTTGCAGGCGCGCGGCGTCGCGCTTCTCGCGCTCGCGCAGGCGGGTCACGGCGTGACGGAGTACAACCCGAAGACCGTGAAGCTCTCGTTGACCGGCTCGGGCCGCGCGGAGAAGGCGCAGATGCAGACCGTCGTGCAGAAGGCCCTGGGCCTGGCCGACAAGCTCCGCCCCAACGACGTGGCCGACGCGGCCGCGATCGCGCTGTGCCACCTGCGCGCGGGACGCGGCAAAGGCCTGCGCGTGCTCGATTCCTGGGGCGCGAAGCGATGATCGCCTCCCTGCGCGGCCTCGTGCTGACGAAGGACCTCGAGAGCGTCGTGCTCGAGGTCGGCGGCGTCGGCCACGAGATCAACGTCACCTCCGCGACCGCCTCGCGCCTGCCGGCGCCCGGCGGCGAGGCGCTGCTCTTCATCGTCTCCTCGTACGCGATGTACGGAGGCGGCGAGACGTTGTACGGGTTCCTCACCGCCCCGGAGAAGGCGATGTTCTGCGCCTTCCGCGACGAGATCCCCGGGACCGGCGCCAAGAAGGCGCTCGAGTTCCTCGACAAGGCGTCGAAGTCCCTGCCCGATTTCCGCCGCGCCGTGATGGACCGCGACGAGAAGCTGCTGTGCGCGGTGTTCGGCTTCACGAAGAAGACGGCGACGAAGATCGTCGACGCCCTCAAGGGCAAGATCGACGAGGTCCGCGTCGCCGGCGCGCCGCACCTGGCCGCCTCCGGCGGCTCGATGCCGTCCACCGGGTCCTGGAGCCAGGCGCTCAACGCGCTCGAGGCGCTGGGCTACAAGTTCGCCGACGCCCGCGTGGCGCTGCAGGCCCTGGCCGAGGAACACGGCGGCAAGGACGTGCCCACCGAGCAGCTCGTGCGCCAGGCGCTCAAGAGGCTCTGACATGGCCAAGCCCGACGATCTCCTGACGCCCGCCGTTCTGCCCGCCGAGGAAGGCGCGGACCGCGCCCTGCGCCCGAAGACGCTCGAGGAGTTCATCGGCCAGGACTCGCTCAAAGAGAACCTCAAGGTCTTCATCAAGGCCGCCAAGCAGCGCTCCGAGCCCCTCGACCACTGCCTGTTCTACGCGCCGCCCGGCCTGGGCAAGACCACGCTCGCCAACATCCTCGCGCGCGAGATGGGCGTCAACCTGCGCACCGCCTCGGGCCCGATCCTCGTGCGCGTGGGCGACCTGGCCGCGCTGCTGACGGACATCTCCGAGGGTGACGTCTTCTTCATCGACGAGATCCATCGCCTGAACGCGGTCGTCGAGGAGGCCTTGTACCCGGTGATGGAGGACTACACCTTCTTCATCTCGACGGGAAAAGGCCCCGCGTCGTCGACGTTGAAATTGGCCGTTCCAAGGTTCACGCTCGTGGGCGCCACCACGCGGTCCGGCCTGTTGACGGGTCCCCTCCGCGACCGGTTCGGCATCGTGGCCCAGCTCGGTTTTTACGGGCCGGAGGAGCTCCGCCGCATCGTGCTCCGTTCGGCGGGCCTCCTGGGCATCAAGACCGACCAGGACGGCGCCGATGAGATCGCGCGGCGGTGCCGCGGGACGCCCCGCATCGCGAACCGGCTGCTGCGCCGCGTCCGGGACTTCGCCCAAGTCGACGGCGGCGGCAGGATCGACGGCGAGGTCGCGCGCCACGCGCTCTCCAAGCTCGAGGTGGACGCCGAGGGCCTGGATCCCATGGACCGTCGCCTGCTGCGCGCCGTCATCGAGAAGTTCGACGGCGGCCCCGTCGGCGTCGAGAACCTGGCGATCGCGGTCAGCGAGGAGCTCGACACGGTGACCGACGTCGTCGAGCCTTTCCTGATCCAGGCGGGCTTTCTCGCGCGCACGCCGCGCGGACGCACGGCCACGCCGAAGGCGTACGCGCACCTCGGCCTCAAGGCTCCGCGGCGGGCGCTCGACCTTTTGTGATCCCGGCGACGATCCTTTTTTTCGCGGCCCTCGCCCAGGCCGAAGCGGGGACCGTCCAGGTCGCCATCCTCCGCCAGGCCGGCTCGGCGAAGATCATGCCCGAGGGCGACGTCGAGATCTCCCAGCCCGGCTCCAAGCCGAAGCCCTTCGAATGGAAGGGCGAGCTCACCTTGCGCCCGCGCGAGGGCGGCCTGCGGCTGGCCGACATGCGCCTGAAGAGCGAGACGCGGCTCGTGCCGGCGGCGGGCTCGCGCATACGCGTGGGGCCGCACCTCTACCGCGGGACCCTGATCCTGCGCCTCGACCCCGGCCAGACCGTGACCATCGTCGAGGAGGCCTCGGTCGAGGAGTATCTCGAGGGCGTGCTCCCTCATGAGATGGACCCGAACTGGCCGCTCGAGGCGCTCAAGGCTCAGGCCGTCGTCGCGCGCACCTTCACCTACGCGAACCTCGGGAAATTCCGCCGGGACGGCTTCGACCTGACCGCGGACACCCGCTCGCAGGTGTACAAGGGCACGACCGCCGTCAACGAAAACGTGCGGGCCGCCGTGCGCCAGACGCGCGGCGAGGTCCTCGGCTGGAACGGCCGGCTCCTGCGCGTGTACTACCACGCCTGCTGCGGCGGCGCCACCACCGACGCGGGCGCCGCGTGGGGCGGCTCGGAGGAGAGCCCCCGGCCGCTGCGCGGCGTCAAGGACCCGTGGTGCGCGCCGTCCCCCCATATGAAGTGGATCGCCTACTTCGCCTGGGCGGACCTGACCGCGGCGATCTCGGAGCGCCGGATGCTCGACGGCCCGCTCAAGAGCCTGCGCATCGGCGCGCGCGACGCGGCGGGCTACGTGCGCACTTTCCTGGTCCGCACCGGCGGGGAGAGCGTCGTGGTCAAGGCCTCCGACCTGCGCGGGTCCCTCGGCGCGGGCGAGATGAAGAGCGTGCGCATCCGGAGCGTGAACCTTCTGAAGAAAGGCGTCGAGTTCATCGGCGGCGGCTCCGGCCACGGCGTCGGGCTGTGCCAGTGGGGCGCGCGCCTGCAGGCCGAGAGGGGCCGCAACTACGACCGCATCCTGAGCTTCTATTTCCCGGGCTCCACGCTGTCCGAGGTCGACGAGTGAGCCTTCCCCTCTCGGACTTCGATTACGAGTACCCCGAGTCGCAGATCGCCTCGGCCGCGGCCGAGCCGCGGGACTCGGCGCGGCTCATGGTCCTCGACCGGGCCGGCGGGACGATCGAGCACGCGCTCTTCCGGGACCTCCCGCGCTTCCTGAAGCCCGGCGACTGCCTCGTCGTCAACCGCACGAAGGTCATGCCCTGCCGCCTGTACGGCAGGAAGTCGACCGGGGGCAAGGCGGACCTGCTCCTGGTCCGCGAATTGGCGCCGAACGCCTGGGCCGCGCTCGCCTCGGGCTTCAAGGCGGGGCAGAAGCTCGAGTTCCCGGGCGGGATGACGGCGACGGTCGAGGGGCTGGGCGAGGAGGGCGAATACCGCCTCGCCTTCGCGACGTCCGACCTGCGCCCGTATCTCGCCGAGCACGGGCTTCCCCCCCTGCCGCCCTACATCGCCAAAAAACGCGTCCCCTCGCGCGCCGACGCCGCGCGCTACCAGACGGTGTACGCGCGCGACGACGGCTCGATCGCGGCGCCGACGGCGGGCATGCATTTTACGCCCGAATTGATGAGCAAGCTCGAAGGCTCGGGCGTGAAATTCGCCTTTATAACCTTGCACGTCGGGCGCGGCACCTTCCGCCCGATCACGAGCGAGGACGCCTCCGCGCACCGGATGCTGGCCGAGCGCTACGAGGTCGAGCCCGCCGAGGCCCGGATCATCTCCGAGGCGCGCGCGCGCG
>JAMPYD010000289.1 GCA_023700845.1 Elusimicrobiota bacterium
GCGCCTTCCTCCCGCGATCTGCTCGAGCAGGTCGATCCAGGCGTTGCGGCCCTTGAGCAATTCGAGCTTGATGCCGAGCACGTAGACCTCGCCGGCCAGGCACTCGCGCCAGTCGTCGGTCAGCCGGACGAAATCCTTGTGGGTGGTGACGAGCGGCAGGCCGCCGCGGAGATCCTCGATGGACTTCAGCTCGCGGCTCGAGTAGGGGTGATGGTCGGGGTAGCGCCAGGACTGCGCGACCTTGATGCCGAGGGACTCGAGCTGGGTCTCGAACGACAGCGGGTCCCCGATGCCCGACAGCGCCACGACCGCCTTGCCCTTGAGGTGCGCGAGGGGGAGCTTGGCCTCGGTCTTCACGTCCAGGAGGTGGTCGGCCTTGTGCGCCGACTCGATGACGGTCACGCCGGGATGAAGCGCCTCGATATCCCCGCGCAGGCGCGTGAGCTCGGCGGCCGTCACGCGGTCGGCGTGCGTGATGACGACCATGCCCGCGCGCTTGAGCGCCGAGAGAGGCTCGCGCAGGTCCCCGAGCGGAAGCAGGCGCCCGCCGCCGAACGGGTCGCGCGCGTTGACGAGGACGACGTCGAGGTCGCGGTGCAGGCCCAGGTGCTGAAAGCCGTCGTCGAGGATCAGCACGCGGCTGCCGTACATCTCGACGGCCAGCGCGCCGGCCTTGGCCCGGTCCGGGCAGACGAGCACGGGGATGCCCTGCCCCTGCAGGGACTGGTGGATCATCCACGGCTCGTCGCCGCATTCGCGCCAGTCGGTGTGGCGCCCGTCGAGCAGGACGGACACCTCCTTCGGCGAGGCCCGGCGGCCGTAGCCGCGGGAGAGGATCGCGACGTCGTGGCCCCGCTTGCGCAGGGTCTCCGCCGCCAGGAGGACGGCGGGGGTCTTGCCGGTTCCCCCGGCGGTCAGGTTGCCGATGCACACGACCTTCGCCTTGACGCGCTTGCGCTCGAGCACGCCCGCGGCGTACAGCCCGCGGCGCGCCATGACGCCGGCGCCGTACGCCAAAGACGCCGCGCTTAAAAGCGCGCGGCCGCCCAGGGAGGCCTTCAGCTTCTCGCGGCGCTTGGACCAGGTCGTCATGCGCGGGCCTCCGACCGGGCGAGCAGCTCCTCGACGGCGGGAAGGACCCGCTCGGCCGGGAGCTGGCGCATGCACTCGAGGTTGTAGGGGCAATCGTTGGAGCGGCAGCCGATGCAGGGCAGCTCCTCGAGGCGCACGAAGCGGTGATCGGGGTGCGGCGGGGTCCAGGAGGCCGGGTCCGAGGAGCCGTGGATCGTCACCGTCGGCACGCCGAGAGCCAGGGCCACGTGCTTGGGGCCCGCGCAGTTGCCGACCACGACGCGGCAGGAGGCCAGCTCCCGGGCGAGGTCGACGATGCCGCGCATCTCCTCGATCGCGAACGCGCCCGCGCCGATCCCGCGGACCACCTCGTCGGCCAGGTCCTTCTCGCCCGGCCCCCAGAACACCTTGAGCCGGCAGCCGTGCTTGTCGCGGAGCAGGCGGCCGAGCCGCGCGTACGAGGGCGCGGGCCAGCGCCGGGTCTCCTTGCGCGACGGGGGCACGAGGCCCACGACGTTCTCGAGCTTCAGCGGCCGCGGCGCCAGCATCAGGCGGGGAAGCTCCGGCGCGTCGGAGGGCGCGATCCCCACGGCGGCGAGCCAGCGCACCTTCTCGAGCGCGGCGTAGCACGCCGCGGGGGATTGGGCCATCCGGACGTTGTAGGCCCAGCGCCGGGCGACGTGCGCGGGCCCGGCCTTCACCTTCGCGCCCGACAGCGCCGTCAGCAGGGCGGTGCGGGGGTTGGCCAGGAAGTCGATCACCCAGTCGTAGCGGCGGGCGCGGATCTTGAGCGCCCAGCTCAGCGCGCCCCACGCGCCCGCGGCGTCGTACACGAGCGTCTCGTCGATCGCGGGATGGCCGGCCACGGCCTCGGCGCCGGGGGCCTCGACCAGGAAGTCGAGCTTCGCGTCGGGATATTTTTTCTTCAGGGCCTCGAGCGCCGGCGTCGTCAGGATCACGTCGCCGAGGCGGCGCAGTTGGACGACGAGGATGGAGCGGGGGGCGGCGATGTCCATCAGAACCTGGCTTTGCCCCGCGTCATGTTCAGGTGGAAGTCGAGCATGTTGTCGTCGCCGCGGATCAGCAGGCGCTTGACCGCGCCCTGCTCGCGGTCCCAGGGAAGCGGCGAGATGCCCTGCTTGATCGAGAAATCGAAGCGGTAGCCGGCGTCGAGCGCGGCCCGGCGCACGTCGGCCTTGTACGCGCCCGAGCCGTACGGGTAGGCGAAGCCCAGCACCTCGCGGCCGAGCTTCTCCTCGAGGCGGGCCTTGCTCTCCGAGAGCTCCCAGCGGACCTCGTCGAGCGGAAGCTCGGCGAGGTTGCGGTGGCGCATCGTGTGGGAGCCGAACTCGACCAGGCCGGACTCCTGCATCTCCCGGATCTGAGCCCAGGTCAGCATCTTCAGCCACGGCTCGGTCTCGGGGTCGTGCCAGGCGTTGTGCCGCTCCATCGTCTCGTGGACGAGGAAGACGCAGCCCTTCATGCCGAACTCCTTGAGCAGGGGGAAGGCGAGATCGTAGTTGTTCATGTACCCGTCGTCGAAGGTGATCATGACGGGCTTCTCGGGCAGGGGCGCCACGCCCTTCTCCGCGTCGCGCCAGTCGCGGAAGTCGACCGCGGCGTAGCCGTGGTCCTTGAGGTATTGGAGCTGCCTGCGGAAGTCGGCGGCCGTGACCCAGAGCTTGCGCAGGCGGGAGCCGGGGGGGCAGTCGCCGATCTTGTGGTACATCAGGACGGGCATGCCGCCGGTCACCGGCGGGCGCCACCAGTTCCAGCGCGCGCTGAGGCCGGCCGCCGCGGCGGCTCCGACGGCGGACAGGACTCCGATCACGGGGATTTCACCTTGCGCATGCGACCCAGTTTTACATATTTGAGCCAGCTGTGAAAGGACGACAGGCCGGCCCAGACCAGCCCCTGGTAGCCGTCGAGAAAGCCGAGCTTGAGCACCGCGCGGGCGAAGAATTCCCAGGGCAGGATCAGGTGCTGAAAGAAGTAAAAGCGCTTGCCGGCGTCGAAGCGCTTCTTGGCCGCCAGATCGGTGTAGCGGTCGAGCTTGGAGAGGTAGTCGGGGATGTCGCGATACGGCTCGTGGACGATCTTCCCGGAGAACTTCGCGACGGGGCCGTCGATGAGGAGGCTCTCGTGGAGGGCGCCGCCGGTGAAGCGGGCGCGGCCGCGCTTGAACAACCGGACGTGGCTCTCGCGGCCCAGGCCGCCCCAGCGCATCTCTCGGCCCAAAAAGCGGACGGAGAACGGGATGTCGACGGCAACGAATGGGGGATTCGCCGAAAGGGCCCGTTTTATTTCGCCGGCCAAATCCGGAGTGACCCTCTCGTCCGGATCGATCCATAAACACCAGTCGCCTTCGGCGACATTTAAACCGCTCTGGCGCATGCGGGCGTAGTCGTCGAACACGCGCTTGGACGTCTTGGCGCCGTATCGCTTCGCGACTTCTTCGGTGCCATCGGTCGTATCGTCGGAGATCACGATGACGATCTCCTTCACCAGACCTTTCAACGAGTCCAGGCAACCGGGTAGGTCCCTCTCCTCGTTCTTCGCGATCAGGATCGCGCTAAGAGAGGGCGTCATAGATCTTCTCCATGTCGTTGGCCATGCGCGTCAGGCCGAAGCGGCTGACGCGGGCGCGGCCCTCGGCGGCGAGGCGCCGGCGCAGGTCGGCGTCGTCGATCAGGCGGATGAGGTTCATCGCCATCCCCTCGGGATGGCGAGGCTCGACGAGAAGGCCGGTCGCCCCGTCGTCGACGACCTCGGGGATGCCTCCGGCGGTGGTGGCGGCGACCGGCACGCC
>JAMPYD010000290.1 GCA_023700845.1 Elusimicrobiota bacterium
GTCATGGCGCCGATGATCGCGCTGATCGCCCCGGCGTTCAATCTGCTCGCGCTCGCCGTCAACGGGGCGCCCCCGGCGTTCGACTGGGGGCGCGCGGCGCTGGTCTGGTGGCTCGCGGAGACGGCCGGCGTGCTCGTCGTCGCGCCGCTGATCCTCGCCTGGGCGCGGCGCCGGGAGAGCCCCGACTTCGGAGCGTCCGCCGCGGCGGAGCTCGCCGCGAGGGAGCGGCTGGACATGAACCGGCGGCTGTTCGACAGCCTGCCGACCGGCCTGCTGATCCTGCGCCTCGACAAGCCCGGCGACGCCGAATCGCTGCGCATCGTCGACATCAACCCGGCGGGACGGGCCCTGGCGGGCGCGGGAGACGCGCCGGTGGCCGGCCTGCCGATGCGGGAGTTTTCGCCGGAATTCCACGAGACCGGGCTCGACGCGGAATGCCTCGCGGTCCTGCGGACGGGCGAAACCCGCGTCATCGAGGAATTCCTCAGCCCGCGGAAGGTGCCGGGGGCGTATTTCAACCTGACTTTACTGGCCTTGTCCGAGCGGGAGGTCGCCATCGCCTTCGAGAACGTCACCGAGCGGAAGAAGGCGCGTCAGATGCTGCAGGACAACGCCCAGCTGCTCCTGCTGATGATCGAAAGCGTGCGTGAATACGCGATCTTCCGGGTGGACCAGGCGGGACGCGTGAGCAGCTGGAGCCGGGGCGCGGAGCTCGTCTACGGGTACGCCCCCGCCGAGATCCTCGGCAGCCCGTACGCGAGGCTGCTCCCCGCGGACGCCCCCCCGCTCAAGCAGCTGACGGAGGTCTCCCGCGAGGGGCGCCTCAAGACCGAAAGCTGGTGCGTGCGCAAGAACGGCGACCGCTTCTGGGCGGACACCGTGCTGACCGCCCTGCGCGGCGAGGCCGGGTCGGACCTCGGCTGCGTGGTCGTCGTGCGTGACGCCACGCAGCGCCGGGCCAGCGCGCAGGTGCTCGAGAGGCGGGCCGCCGAGCTGAGCCGCTCGAACCAGGAGCTCAGCCAGTTCGCCTACGTGGCCTCGCACGACCTCAGCGCGCCCCTGCACAAGGTCAAGGCGTTCGCCGACCGCCTCAAGGACAAGCTCGAGGGGAAGCTCGACGAGGAGGGGCGGGATTATCTCCGGCGCATGATGCGCTCCGTCGACGGCATGCAGACGCTCATCGACGCGCTCCTCGAGCTCGCGCGGGTCTCGACGCGGGGCGCCGCGGCCGCGGAGGTGGATCTCGGCGCGCTCGTCAAGGAGGTGGTCGAGAACCTGGAGCACCCCGCGGCGCGCGTCGACATCGGCGCCCTGCCCCGGATCAACGCCGATCCCCTCCAGATGCGGCAGCTGATGCAGAACCTCGTCTCCAACGCCCTCAAGTTCCACAAGCCGGGCTCGAGCCCGCACGTGCGCATCCACGGGAAGGCGACGGGGGACGGCCTCTGCGAGATCGTCGTCTCCGACAACGGCATCGGCTTCGACATGAGGTTCGCCGAGAGGATTTTTCAGCCGTTCCAGCGCCTGCAGGCGCCGCAAGAATACGCGGGCACCGGCATGGGCCTGGCGATCTGCCAGAAGATCGCGGCCCGGCACGGCGGAACGATCACCGCGTCGAGCGAGCCGGGGCGCGGGGCCGAGTTCAAGGTGACTTTGCCGATATCGCAGGAAGGGAGGATGGAATGCCAGCCCCGAGAAAAGGCGTTGAGCTGATCATCGCCGAGGACGACGAGGACGACTACTTCCTCACCAAGAGCGCCTTCGAGAAGGCCGGCCTGAGCAACGCGCTCGTCTGGGTCCGCAACGGCGAGGAGCTGCTCGACCTGATGAGGAGCCGCACCGCCGAGGGCGGCGCGGCCGACGGCCGGGCGATGCTCGTGATCCTGGACCTCAATATGCCGCGGATGGACGGGCGCGAGGCTCTCTCGCGCATCAAGGCCGACCCGGAGCTTCGGCGCGTGCCGATCATCGTGATGACGACCTCGAACGCCGAGGAGGACATCGTGCGCTCGTACGACCAGGGCGCCTGCTCCTTCATCCACAAGCCCGTGACCTTCGCCGCCTTCGTCGAGGCGGCCAATCTGCTCAAGCGGTACTGGCTCGAGATGGTCGAGCTGCCCGACGCGGGAGGCGCGCCATGGACAAAAATATAAGGATTCTTCTGATCGAGGACGACCCGGACTACACCTTGCTGATGAACCTCTACATCGACGAGGCCTGCGGCGGCGGCCTGCGGCACGAGGTGGAGAGCGCGGTGAGCCTGGCCCAGGGCCTCGACCTCCTCGCCCGCAAGGAGTTCGACATCGTGCTCCTCGACCTCATGCTCCCGGACAGCCAGGGCCTGGACACGCTCGCCGCGCTGCGCCGCCGCGCGCCGGGGGTGCCGGTCGTCGTCCTGACGAACATGGCGCTCGAGGAAACGGGCCTCCAGGCGATCGGCGCGGGCGCGCAGGACTTCCTGATCAAGAGCAAGGTGGACCAGCAGCAGCTGGGCCGCACGATCACCTTCGCGCTCGAGCGCAGCCGCCTGTTCGCCCAGATGGAAAGCCTCGTGAGGGCCGCGCCGGACGGCGTCGTGATCGTCGACGCCGAGCGCATGGTCCGCTACGCCAACCCCGCCGCCCTGACCTTGCTCAACCGCAAGGCGGAGCAGGTGCAGGGCCGCCTCTTCGATTACCCGGTCCCCGAGGGCCGCTCCGCCGAGCACAAGCTGGCGGGGCCGAAGGACGAGGTCACGGTCGAGCTGCGCGTCGCCCCCGTCGAGTGGCGGGGCGCCCCGGCGAGGCTGATCTCGATCCGGGACATCACCGAGCTTCGCAAGCTCGAGCAGGTCCGGGCCGAGGTCAAGGAGCGCCGCCGCATGGATCAGCTCAAGGACAAGCTGCTCAGCACGGTGTCGCACGAGCTGCGCACCCCGCTGAGCATCATCAAGATGGCCGTCGGCACGGTCCGGGACCGCCTCGCCGGGCCGCTGACCCCCGATCAGGACAAGATGATCCGCACGGCGGACCGCAACATCTCCCGGCTCGCGCGCATCCTCTCGAACTTCCTCGACTTGTCCCGCCTCGAGTCCGGCACCGCGTACGTCGACCTCGCGCCGCTCGACCCGGGCGAGATGGTCCGGGAGATCGCCGACGACCTGCGCATGACCTTCAAGAGCCGGAACGTCTCGCTGATCGTCGACGCGGGCAAGGCGCTTCCGCGCGTGCGCGCCGACCGGGACATGATCACCCAGGTGCTCGCGAACCTTCTCGACAACGCCCTGCGCTACGCGCGGGAGCGCGTCGAGATCCGCGTGAAGCGCGCCGGGGATGAGGTCGTCGTCAGCGTCGTCGACGACGGCACCGGCATTCCCGAGGGGAAAAGCTCGGATCTCTTCAATAAATTCGTCCAGCTCGACCGGCCGAAGGGCGGCGAGGGCTATAAGGGCACGGGCCTGGGCCTGGCCATCTGCCGCGAGATCATGGGCATCAACGGCGGCCGCATCTGGGCGGAGAACGTCAAGGGCTGGGGGGCCGGGTTCAACATCGCGCTGCCGGTCGCGGCGCACGCCGCGTCCGCAGCCGGGGGGCATCATGACGCATCTAAAAAATAGGCGCGTGCTCATCGTCGACGACGAGAGCGACCTGACGGAGGCGCTGGCGATACGCCTCTCCTCGGGCTGGGGCTTCACGGTCGCCGTCGCGCACGACGGGGACGAGGGCCTGCGCAAGGCCTCCGCGTTCAGGCCCGACATGATCCTGCTCGACATCGCGATGCCGAACGTGGACGGCTGGGAGATGTGCCGGCGCCTGCGGGACGACCCGGAGACGCGCGCCATCCCGATCGTGGTCATGACGGCCTGGTCCACCGACGACCTGCAC
>JAMPYD010000291.1 GCA_023700845.1 Elusimicrobiota bacterium
CGGCGGGATGCGCGGCCATCGAGACGAGGAAGGCCGCGATCAGGACGGCCAGGAATATCGGGATCATCCACCACAGACGCCGTCGCCAGAGAAAGGCGAGCAGCGCTTTCACCACCCCAAGGCGTCGGGCGGCGTCCTTGACGGTTCCCATGTCGGCCTCCTGGGCTGCGGATTTTCCGGCCGGCCCGTGGTCAGGAACGGTCCCACCGCGAGCGCGTCCATGCCGCTGGCGAGGAAGGTCGCCACGGCGTCGGCGGGCGTCTCCACGATCGGCTCGCCCTTCAAATTAAACGAAGTATTGAGGACCGCCGGCACGCCGGTTCGGCGTCCCATCGAATCCGCGAGGCGGTGGAACAGCGGGCTCTGGACGGGGTCGATCGCCTGCACGCGGGAGCTGCCGTCGACGTGCGTGACGGCGGCGAGCCGGTCGCGGCGGTCCGCGCGCGTCTTCGCGGTCGCGAGCATGAAGCGGTACGGGGCGGACGCGGCTCCGCCCGGAAGGTCGAACCACTCGGCCGCGGCGCCCGCGCAGATCGACGGCGCGAACGGGCGGTGCGGCTCGCGGAATTTGATCTTGGCGTTGACCGTGTCCTTCATCGCCGCCGGGCGCGGATCGGCGAGGATCGAGCGCTGGCCGAGCGCGCGCGGGCCCCACTCCGAGCGCCCCTGATGCCAGCCCACGACCTTGCCCTCGGCGAGCAGGCCCGCGACGCGCCCGCACAGCTCGTCCTCGCCGCGCAACTCGACGAAGGGAAGGCCGGCCTCCTCGAGGGCGGCGGAGGCGGAGGCCGCGGAATGGTCCGGGCCGAGGGCGGCGCATTTCATCTCGTAGCGCGCGGGGCTTTCGCCGAGGGCGTGGGCGGCGTACAGCGCCGCGCCGAGCGCGCCCCCCGCGTCGCCGCCGGCGGGCTGGATCCAGACCGACTCGAACGGCGTCTCGCGCAGAAGGCGCTCGTTGGACACCGCGTTCAAGGCCACGCCGCCGGCGAGGCACAGCCGCGGCGACCCCGTGCGGCGATGAGCCTCGCGCGCCAGGCCCAGCATCAGCTCCTCGCACACGAGCTGGACGCTCGCCGCGACGTCGCACAGGCGCCTGTCCCCGGCGGGGTCCCCCGACTCCGGCGCGCGCGCGGGGCCGAACGCCTCCTCGAATTTCCGGGAGAAGGACCGCGCCGGGTCGCGGTGGAACGCGAACCAGTTCAGGTCGAGGCGGAAGGACCCGTCGGCGAACGGCTCGATCATCCCGCGGATCACGTCCGCGAAGCGCGGCGTCCCGTAGGGGGCCAGCCCCATCACCTTATACTCCCCCTCGTTGACCTCGAAGCCGAGGTAGGCGGTGAAGGCGGAGTACAGCAGGCCGAGCGAATGCGGGTAGCGCAGCTCGACGTCGAGCGACAGGTCGAACGGAGCACGGCGGCCGCG
This sequence comes from Elusimicrobiota bacterium, assembly GCA_023700845.1. Taxonomy (GTDB): domain Bacteria; phylum Elusimicrobiota; class Elusimicrobia; order UBA1565; family UBA9628; genus GWA2-66-18. Next base: position 1,423 of record JAMPYD010000291.1, read on the forward strand.
GCCGATCGCCGCCGTCGCCCACTCGCCGACGCCGTCGACGGTCAAGGTCGCCGCGTCGTCGTAAGGCGCGCAGAGGAAGGCGCTGGCCGCGTGCGACAGGTGATGCTCGCAATACAGGATCTTATCGGCCGGCACCCCGAAGGCCGCCTCGATGCGCGGCCCCACCCACAGCCGCTCGTCGATCCAGGCCCCCATCGCGCGGCGGAACAGCGCGCCCGAGGACGGGAAGGTCGAGACCGCGCCGGCGAGCACGCGCGAAAGCTTGCGGAACGGCTTCTCGTAGAACACGACCGCGTCGAGGTCGCCGGCCGCCAGGCCGCCGCGCGCGAGGCAGAAGGCGGCCGCGCGCGCGGGCAGGCGGCGGTCGTGCTTGAGGCGCGAGAAGCGCTCCTCCGCCGCGGCCGCGACGGGGACGCCGTCGACGACGAGCGCGGCCGCCGCGTCGTGGTAGTCGAAGCTGAGGCCGAGGACCTTCATCCCGCCCCCTCGAGGCGCCCGCGGGCGTCCCCGTTCTCGGCCGGCGTCCACGCGGTCTCCGGCTTGCCGCGGACGCCGAGAAGGTCGGCGCCGATCAGGCGCAAGGTCAGCGCGACGGGACCGAGGACGAGCCAGTAGACGGCGAAGAGAAGGACCGCGCCGAGGGCCGCCGCGGCGCGCCGCGCGCCCTCGAGGAAGCGCCGCCGCGCGTCGTCGAGGAGCCGGCGCAAAGCGCCCTAGGCCGGCTCGCCGGTGAGATCGTACTCCTCGGCGCCGGTGATCTTGATGTCGGCGAAATCCCCGACGCGAAGATAATGCGAGGCGGCGGGAATCAAGACCTCGTTGTCCACCTCGGGCGAGTCCTGCTCGGTGCGTCCGATGAAGTGCCCGCCTTCCTTGCGGTCGACGAGCACCTTCACGGTCTTGCCGATCCGGGACGCGTTGATGGCGAGCGAGATCGGCTGCTGCGCGGCCATGATCGCCTCGGCGCGGCGCTTCTTCTCGCTCGCGGGGAGGTCGTCGGAGAGGGCGTAGGCGTGCGTGTTCTCCTCGTGGGAGTACTGGAAGACCCCGAGGCGGTCGAACTTGGTCTTCATGACCCAGGCCAGCGTCTCCTCGTGATCGTCGATGGTCTCGCCCGGGTAGCCCGCGATCAGGGTCGTGCGCAGGGCGATGCCGGGCACCTTCTCCCGGATCGTCGCGACGAGCTCCTCGGTCTTGGCCTTGGTGGTCCCGCGCCGCATGGAGGTCAGCATCCTGTCGGTGATGTGCTGAAGGGGCATGTCGAGGTATTTACAAATATTCGGCCGTTCCCGCATGACATCAAGCACATCCATCGGGAACCCGGCGGGGAAGGCGTAGTGCAATCGGATCCAGCCTATGCCGGGGACGTCGGAAAGGGCTCGTAAGAGGTCCGCCAGACGCCGTTTGCCGTAAAGATCCAATCCGTAGTAGGTCGAGTCCTGAGCGATCAGTAAAAGCTCTCTCGTGCCCGCGGTCGCGAGGCGTTTAGCTTCCGTCACGAGATCCTCGATGGGCGTGGAGACGTGCTTTCCCCGCATCAGGGGAATGGCGCAGAACGAGCAAGGGCGATCGCACCCTTCACTGATCTTGAAGTACGCGTAATGCCTCGGCGTCGTGATCAGCCGCTCGCCCACGAGCTCGTGCTTGTAGTCGGCGTTGAGCGCCTTCAGCAGCCGCGGCAGGTCGCGGGTGCCGAAGTACGCGTCCACCTCGGGGATGTCCCTCTCCAGATCCTCTTTATAGCGCTCCGACAGGCAGCCGGTGACGAACAATTTATCGAGCTTCCCCTTCTTCTTGGCCGCCGCGTAGTCGAGGATCGTGTCGATGGACTCCTGCTTCGCGTTGTCGATGAAGCCGCAGGTGTTGATCACGACGATGGCGGCGTCTTCGCCGCCGGTCTCGTGCTCGACCTCGATCTTGTTGGCGCGCAGCTGGCCCATCAGCACCTCGGAATCGTAGAGATTCTTCGAGCAGCCGAGCGTGACGACGTGGACCTTGTTCTTCTTGAGGGTTTTCGTGCGCATGGGGAAGGAGAGGGCGTCCTCGACGGAGATTGTACCACTTCCCCGCGGCGATCAGCGGCGAGGCGCGGGAGCGGCGGGGGCGCGCGGGGGCATCCGGGAAACGAGGCGGCGGTAGTACAGGCCGAAGGCGACGGTCCAGACCACCACGATCGCGGCCGCGATCCAACGCCCGACCCAGGGCTTGAACCGGACCGGAGACGGGGCCGGCAGGCTCTCCAGCTTCTTCTTGAACTTGGCGAAGATGATCCCGCAGCCGGCGCATTCGGGCGCGCCAGCGGGAGCCTCGACCCCGCAATTCGGGCACTTCATGGCGATCAGTATACAAAAAGTCATTATGGAGCATACGCTTTCTCGCCTTGTCGCCCTCCGGGGCAGGTGTTATACTGGGTGAGCATGCCCGACGCGACGGC
>JAMPYD010000292.1 GCA_023700845.1 Elusimicrobiota bacterium
CGGCGCAGCGCTGGCAGCGGATGCAGCGGGCGAGGACCTCGCCTTCCGCCACGGCCCCAGGCGGCCTTAATAGGCCGCGGCGGACGAGATCCGGGGGGACGTTCGACGCGGGGGCGCTCTCGCCGCAGCGCATGAGACCGAGCAGAAGCCCCCCGCCCGCCGCGGCGGCGGCGCTTCGGACGAGGACCTGCCGGCGCGTCAGGCCCTCAGACATGGGCGACCACCATGATGGCCTGCGGGTAGCGGATGCAGGAGCGCTCGCACAGGCCGCAGCCGACGCAGAAGCTCTCGTCGAAGATCGGCTTCTCGCCGGGGCCGGTCTTCATCGCCGTGCCCTGGAAGGGGCAGGCGCGGATGCAGACGCCGCAGGTCTTGTTGTTGTAGGAGTAGCACAGGTTCTTGTCGAGCTTCGCCACCCCCATGCGCACCTTCGTCGTCACCTCGGTCTTCAGGAGCTTGGTCAGCGCCCCCGTCGGGCAGGCCTCGGTGCAGCGCAGGTACTCGCCGCCCACCTTCTGGCACAGGTTGCAGGCCTGCTGCCGGGGGAAGACGATCGGCGTCCCGTCGTCCCCCGGCCCGGGCTTGAGCGAGTACTTCTCGCCGTTGGCCTCGGTGAACATCATGATCGCCTGGCTCGGGCACGCGTCCCCGCAGCGCCCGCACCGGATGCAGCGCGACAGGAACTCGTCCTTCTCCAAGGCGCCGGGCGGGCGTATGACGCCCGTCTCGGCCGCGGCGGGACGCAGCAGCACGGCCCCGGCGGCCAAAGCCGCCCCGGTCGCCGCCGCGTTCTTCAAAAACTCCCGCCTGCTGACTTCTTTCATGATGATCCGCGACTATCCTTGAGGATAGTCGACGGTCCTCAGGCGATCCGCTCCAGGCGCATGGCCAGCTTCTTGTAGTCGGCCTGGCCCGAGACGGGGTCCCAGGCGCGGTGGCTGGCCGCGTTGACCAGCCAGCGGTTCTTCGCGGGGTCCGAGCTGTCGGCCACCGAGAGGTTCCACGGGCTGAACATGTAGCCGGCGGGCACCTGCGAGCGGGCCGGCTTGACGACCGAGTCCGTGCCGACCGAGACGCGGCCCTCGTAGGAGCCGCGGCGCGTGACGATGCGGACCTTCTCGCCGTCCTCGAGGCCCCAGCGCTTGGCGTCCTCGGGGCTGACCTCGACGTACTGCTCGGGCACGAGCTTGAGCGTCGTCGGGCCCTGGATGGTCTTGGCGGAGTGGAAGTGCTCGTAGACGATGCCCAGGCCGAGCCAGAACGGGTACTTGTTCTCCTTGGCGGCGTCCTCGAGCGTCTTCGTCGCGTCGTCGTAGAAGTCGAGGTCGGGGATCTCCGGGGGCAGGGCGTTGTCGCGGGCCTTGACCAGAATGTCCATGTTGTCCATGAAGAACGTCTGCTTCTCCGCCGCCGCGAGCATCTCCGCGTTCGTGGCGCCCTCGCGCTTCTTGAGGCCCACGGACTCGCCGAACGTCATCATCTTGCCGCAGGTCTCCTTGAGGGCCGCGTAGTTCTGCTCGCACAGCTTGAGCTTCGCCTTGCCGCTGGCGTGGGCGAAGGCCCCGTACGGCTGGCCCGCCCAGCCTTCCTGGCCGATGTAGCGCCGGGGCGTGCCGCCCTTGCGCGCGATGTCGTAGGTCGGCGCGGGCCACTGGATGCCGCGCAGTCGCCGCATCTGCTCGTACAGGCCGATGCCGTCGCGCTTCTCCACCTCGAGCATGCCGGTCAGGTCCGCGTCCGAGCCCTTCGACGCCTTCACGATGTCCCGGAAGATATCCTCCGGGTTGTAGAACTTCTGCCCGTACTTGTTCTTGAGGGTCTTCTTGTAGGGGAAGATCTTCTCCGCGTCGAGGCCGAGCGCCTTCGCCAGCGACTTGGACTTGTCGATGGCCAGGTCCATGTCGGGCAGGGCCTCCATCAGCGGCTGGCCCTTCTCGTTCTTGCCGACCGAGACGCCGTCGCAGACGTACAGGCGCCGCTCGCTCTGGATGTAGGTGCCGCCCGTCCACTCGCCCCAGGTGATCGCCGGGAACACGACGTCGGCATAGAGAAGATTAGGGGCGTGGCGGTAAATATCCTGCACGACGACGAACATCTTGGTCAGCGCCGGGCGCACCAACGTGTTCAGGTCGGGCATGTGCACGTGGGTCGTGTACATCCAGAACATCGCCTTGAGGTCGCCCTTGAGCGCGCGCTCCATCATCGGGATGACCATCGTCGGCTTCTGCTTGAAGGTGAGGTCGAGCCGGCCTTCCGGCAGGCGCCAGGCCTTGTTCATGTGCGTGCGCCAGTCGTTATTGTCGAGGCCTTTGTTGAACGGCAGGCGCCCGGTCAGGCCGCCCATCAGGCGCTCGCTCATCGCGTTCGGCTGGCCGGTCTGCGAGTGGGAGCCGCAGCCCGGGCGTCCGAGGTTGCCGGTGAGCAGGTGCAGGTTGATGATCGAGATGGTGTTGTGCTGCCCGTGGATGTGCTGGTTGTAGCCGATGCCCCAGAACGTGAGGCAGCCGCCCTTGCCGCGCTTGCGTCCCTTGATCGAGGCCTCGGCGAACAGCTTGCCGATGTTCTCGATCTGCTCGACGGTGACCCGGCCCCGGTCGATGGGCTTGAGGTTGGCGACGACCTGCTGGGGGGAGTAGCGCTCCTTGATCCCCGCGATGTACTCGCGCCAGCCGTCGACGTGCTTCTCGAGCCACGCCTCGGGCATCACGGCGTCGGGGTACTTGGTGATGATCACGTGGGCGATCGCGTTGAGGTACGAGATGTCGCCGTTGATGGTCTGGAAGTGGAAGGACGTGCGCGGGTCGATCTCCTCGAGACCCTGCACGGTGCCGGTGCGGCGCGGATCGGAGACCAAGGTCGGGATCCCTTTATCCCGCTTGTGGTCGGCGACGCGCCAGAACAGGATCGGGTGCGCCTCGCGGGCGTTGTGGCCCCAGAAGGAGATGAAATCCGCCTGCTCGATGTCGTCGTAGGAGGTGGGCGGGGCGTCGGAGCCGTAGGAGGCGAAGTAGCCCGTGGCGGCCGAGGTCATGCACATGCGGGCGTTGGCCTCGATCGAGTTGGAGCCGATGACGCCCTTCATCAGGACGTTCTCGATCCACTGCGCCTCCATGGTCAGCTGGCCGGAGCCGTTGAGGCCGATCGCGCCGCCGCCCTCGGCCTTGATGATCTCGGCGATGCGCTCGGTGACGAGATGCTCGGCCTCCTCGTAGGTGGCCTCGCGGTACACCGACTCGTCGAAGCGGCCCTTGGTCTCAGAGACGTGGCCGCGGAGAGGGTCGCTCATGTCCTTGCGGATCAGGCACTTCTCGAGGCGGTCGCGGTAGATGGGCTCCTGCGCGTTGAGGCCCTTGATGCACATGACGCCCTTGTTCGTGGGATGGAGCTTGTCGGGGACCATGCCGACGATGGTGTCGCCCTCGACCTGGATCAAGGTCCCGCAGCCGACGCCGCAGTAGGGGCACTGGGACTGGAGCTCCTTGCGGAACTTGCCGCCCATGACCTTGGAAACGTCGGCGGCGGTCGCCAGCTCTCCGGGGAGTTGGGAGACGCCCAGCGCGGCCGCGGCGGCGCCGCTCGCCTTGAGGAAGTCCCTGCGCGTCAGGTCCGACTGCTCTTCGTTTTTCTTGTCCATGAATCCCCCGAATCTAAAAGTTGAACGCGGCCTGGAAGAAGCCCCAGTCGCGGTCGCCGCGCGTCGTCGTCGCCTTCACGTACGAGCCCGCGAAGAAGCGGGAGTAGCCGAACCAGAGGGTGATGACCTCGCGGAACTTGCCCTTCACGTGCAGGTCGAGCTCGTTTCCGATGTCCTTGCCCGGCGCGCCGGTGGCCGAGCGCGCGATGATCGCCGTCC
>JAMPYD010000293.1 GCA_023700845.1 Elusimicrobiota bacterium
GCCGGCGGTCCGGCGCTCGCGGCGGGCGGCTAGACGGCGGCGAAGTACTCCTTCGACTTGACCGGATCGGCCTTCATCGTCTTCTTGCCTTCCGACCAGTTCGCGGGGCAGACCTCGCCGGTCTTCTCGACCTGCTGGAAGGCCTTGAGCACGCGCAGGGTCTCCTCGACGGAGCGGCCGACCGCGAGGTCATGGACGACGGAGTAGACGACCTTGCCCTTCGGGTTGATCAGGAACAGCCCGCGCAGGGCGATGGCGTCGTTGACGAGGACGCCGTAGGCGCGCGCGATCTCCTTCTTGATGTCGGCGAGCAGGGGGTACTTGATCTCGCCCAGGCCGCCTTCCTTGCGGGACAGGTTCGTCCACGCGAGGTGGGAGAACTGGCTGTCCACCGAGCAGCCCAGGATCTCGCAGCCGAGCTTGGAGAACTCGGCGGCGTGATCGGAGAAAGCGACGATCTCGGTCGGGCACACGAAGGTGAAGTCGAGGGGATAGAAGAACAGCGCGACCCACTTGCCCTTGTAATCGGCCAGCGAGATCTCCTTGAAGCCTTTTCCGACCAGCGCCTGGGCCTTGAAGTCCGGCGCGTCCTTCTGCACGAGGGTATCGGCCATGATGATGTCTCCTTTGTTTAACGCGGCTTTTGAGCGGATGCCTTGGCGCATTTCGCGCAAAGGCCGTGAAAATGAACGGAATGCCCCGCGATCTTGAAGCCCGTCGCCTTCGGCTCCGGCAGCTGGTCGAGGCGGGGGTCGAACAGGTCCTCGATGCGTCCGCAGGCCGAGCACACGGCGTGGTGGTGCGTTTCGACGATCGCGTCGTAGCGCGCCTGCGCGGCGGGGGAATCCACGCGCGCCACCATGCCCATCTCGTGCAAGGTCTGCAGGGTCTTATAGACCGTCGCCAGGGACAGGCTCGGATACGGCTTCTTGAGCGACTCGTACAGGGCCTCGGCGCTGGGGTGGTCCTTGCGCCCGGACAGCTCCTCGTACACGGCGAGGCGCTGATGGGTGAGGGGGACCTTCTTCGCCTTGAACAGCGTCCGGACCTCGTCTCGATTCTTCATAGGGGTCAGCTCAGGTGGCTGCGCAGCATCCAGGCCATCTTCTCGTGGGATTCCAGCAGCCCGGTCAGGAAATCGGCCGTGCCCTGGTCTCCGAGGCGGGCGCACTCGTCGACGTCCTTGCGCAGGGAGCGCGCCAGCGACTCGTGGTCGGAGAGGAGCTCGGCGAGCATCGTCTCCTCCTTCTTCTTCGCGTCGCCCAGGGACTCCGCGAGCCGGGCCTTGCCGAGGAACTCCCGCATGGACCCGAGGGAGCGGCCGCCGAGCGCGCGCGAGCGCTCCGCGACCTCGTCGACGAACCCGTCGAGCTGCTCGTACTGTTCCTCGAAGAACTTGTGCATCGCGGCGAAATGAAACCCGGTGACGTTCCAGTGGAAGTTGCGGGTCTTGGTGTACAGCAGATACTCGTCGGCGAGGGTCAGGTCGAGGAGGGAGAGAACCGCGGCCTTCGACGAGTCCTTCAGACCGATGCCGGAAACGACGGACGGCTTCACGACGGAATGAGTGGTCATAGATTCCCTCCTGTTTAATAATTATTATCTACTAGTAAAAGAGTAGCAGACAATAAGAATCCTGTCAAGAGGGTGGAGCAACGGGGCGGCCAGCGGGATCAGGGCGCGAAGGTCTTCGGGCGCTTGTAGTGCCGGTACAACTCGGAGGCGGGGACCTCGTCCGGACCGAGGCCGCGCCGGCGCCCGGCGAGCTCCCGGTAGACCTCGGGCAGCCCCGCCGAGGTTCGGGGAGAGGCGGCCATATGCTCGCGGGCCATCACGCCGCGCAGGGCCTCGACGCGCGCCTCCACGGTCGGGTGCATCGGATCGGGACGGCCGCGGCCGAACTCGTAGCGGGGCTCGGTGTTCCGCTCGTCCCGGATCACGAGCAGGGCGCCGGCGGCGGCGGACGGATCGTAGCCGGCGTTGGCGAGCAGGCGCAGGCTCAGGGCGTCGGCCTCGAGCTCGTGCCTCCAGCGCGCCTCGATCTCCGCCCGCGAAGGAGGGGGCGGCCCGTCGAACATGTCGCCCCCCTTCCCGGCGAACGGATTCCAATTCCGCGGGCGGGAGGCGACGAGCTGCTCGTCGTGGGCGCGGAGATAGTGGACGATCTCATGGGCGACGACGGCCGCGACCTCGTCCTCGCTCGACATGATCGCGATCATCTCGGGCTCGAGCGTCAGGACGCCGGCGGACATCGAGGCGCCCGTCTCGCCCCAGGACGTGTCGTTGAGGCGGACGGCCATGCCGGGCGCCGTCAGGCGGGAGCCCGACAGGAGCCTGGCGACGATCGCGTCCGCGTAGGCCTTCGTCTTCGGCATCGCGAAGCGGATGAAGCGCGGGTCCGCCATGTCGGCCTCGAGCGCCGCCCGGCGCTTGGCGACCTCGGCGACGACCTTGGAGGAGAACCCGGAGCGGTCGAAAACGGGGATCGGGCGGATCCCGGCGGGGGCGACCGGGACGCCTTGGGGGGCCGGGACGGCGGCCGGGCGGAGCGGATTGGCGGGAAACTCGAAGGCGGGCAGGGCCTGGGCCCCGGCGTTGGCGGCCAGCAGGGCGGCGGACAGGACGTGACGGATCATGCCCTCAGTGTAGGGCAGGCGCCCCCGGCCGGACAGCGGCTAAAGGCCCACGGGCAAGGGACGATGGGCCCGGGGCCCCGGAACTGTTTCCGGAAACAGTCGACAGACGTCACCGTCAGCTTCTCGAATTCAACGAATTTGGGGGTCAGGCACCCAAATTCAACGAATTTGGGGGTCAGGCACCCAAAATAGGATCCCCCAAAAGAAAACCGCCCGGGCCTTGCGGCCCGGGCGGCTTGGTTCGCTCTCCGTTTATTAGATAAACAGGGGGGCGAGGACGAGGGTGATCGTGGCCAGGAGCTTGATGAGGACGTGCAGCGACGGGCCGGCGGTGTCCTTGAAGGGGTCGCCCACGGTGTCGCCGACGACGGCGGCCTTGTGGGCGTCGGACTTCTTGCCCCCGTGCGTACCCATTTCAATATACTTCTTGGCGTTGTCCCAGGCGCCGCCGGCGTTGTTGAAGAACAGCGCCATGAGGATGCCCGCGATGGTGCCGACCATCAGGAAGGCCGCCACGGACTCGGCCGCGATGGTCTTCTGCGTGTCGGAGATGAAGCCGCGCATGAGCAGGCCGACGAGGATCGGCGTGCCGACGGCGAGCAGGCCGGGGGCGACCATGGCCTTGAGCGCGCCCAAGGTCACGATGTCCACGCACTGCCCGTAGTCCGGGTCCTCGGTGCCCTTCATGATGCCCGGGCGCTCCTTGAACTGGCGGCGGACCTCGGTGATGACGGTCTGCGCGCAGGTGCCGACCGCGCGGATCGCCAGCGCCGAGAAGAGGAACACGAGCATCGCACCGAGCATCGCGCCGACGAACACCTCGGGCTTGGACAGGTCCACGCCGATGCGCACGCCGGTGTAGTTGAAGATCTCGTCGAGGTACGCGGAGAAGAGCAGGAACGCCGCGAGCGCCGCCGAGCCGATCGCGTAGCCCTTCGTGAGCGCCTTCGTCGTGTTGCCGACCGCGTCGAGGCGGTCCGTCTTCTGGCGGATCTCCTCGGGCTGGTGGGACATCTCCACGATGCCGCCCGCGTTGTCGGTGATGGGACCGAACGTATCCATCGCCAAGATGTAGGCTGCGGTCCCAAGCATGCCCATCGTCGCGACCGCGGTGCCGAACAGGCCGCCGGTGAGGCCGGCCGACGGTCCGAGCGCCATCACGCCGAGCTTGTAGGAGGACAGGATCGCGACCGAGATGACGATGATCGGCAC
>JAMPYD010000294.1 GCA_023700845.1 Elusimicrobiota bacterium
AACAGGGCGTAGTCGATGGGCGCGCCGCGGCGCGGGGAGACGCGGGGCTTCACCGGGCCTTGGCCGCGGCGACGAGGGCCTTGAAGCGGCGTCCGCGCTCCTCGAAGTCCTTGAACTGATCGAAGGACGCGCAGGCGGGAGAGAGCAGGACGGTGTCGCCCTTCTCGCCGATCTTGAGGCCGGTGTCGACCGCCGTCTCCAAGGTCCCGCACGGAAAGATCGGCACGAGGCCGGAGAGGTCCTCCTCGATGCGGCGCGAGGCGGAGCCGATGGTGAGGATGCCCTTCACCGACCGCTCGATCCAGGGCTTGAGCGGCGCGTAGGGGAATCCCTTGTGCAGGCCGCCGAGGATCAGCAGGAGGCGCTTGCCTCCCGGCTCGAAGGCCTTGAGCGCCACCATGGTGGAGTCCACGTTGGTGGCCTTGGAGTCGTTGACGCAGGCGATGCCGCGCACGACGCCGCACGGCTCGATGCGGTGCTCGACGCCCTTGAAGGCCTTGAAGGCCTTCTGGATCGCCGCGGGCTTGATTCCCCTCGCCAGGGCCAGCAGGCCCGCCGCCATCGCGTTCTCGAGGTTGTGGCGGCCGGGGAGCTTGGGAGGAACGAGCGCCAGCTCCTTCTTCGACCCCGGCAGCTTGAAATGGAGCTTGCCCCCCTCCTCCCAGGCGTGAATATTCATTCCTTTCGTCCCGAAGTAAAGCCGCTGCGAGGGACATTCGCGCGAGAGCCTGTAGACGGTCGGATCGGAGGCGTTGAACACGCAGGCGTCTCCGGGGCCTTGCTCCCGGAAGACCTTGGCCTTCGCTTCCAGATAGGCGGCCATGGAGCCGTGGTGGTCGAGGTGGTCGGCCGTGACGTTGAGGATCGCGGAGGCGCGGGGCTCGAAGGAGACGGAGTCCTCGAGCTGATAGCTCGAGCACTCGAGCACGATCACGTCGGAGGGCTTCGACGCCGGGACGGCGGTCGAGACCGGGATGCCGATGTTTCCGCCCAGGATGGCCTTGCGGCCGCGCGGGAGGCCGGCCTTGAAGATGTCGAAGGTAAGTTGTGTTGTCGTTGATTTGCCGTTGGTTCCCGTGATCGCGACCACGGCCTTGGCTTTTGAATAAGCCAAGGCGATCTCGAGCTCGCTGTAGACCGGGATGCCCTTGTCGGCGAGGGTCTTGAAGATGGGAAGGTCGGGTTTCAGGCCGGGGCTTTTGACGACGAAGGCGCATTTGAGCAGACGGTCGGAGTGACCGTTCCACTCCCATTTCGCTGCCTTCGGCAGCGTTTTCAGCAGCGGGGTCAGTTCGGCCTTCGGCCGGACGTCTGATCCGAGGACCTTAAAACCTTTTTTTACCAACAGGCGCGCCACCGACTGGCCTGAACGGCCTAGGCCGAGGACGCCGGCCAATTTGCCTTTTTTAAAAGCCTTGGGATCGAACGGCTTCATCGCAGTTTAAGCGACGCCAATGCCGCGAGCATCAGAACGATGCTGACGATCCAAAATCTGACCGTCACCTTCGGCTCGGCGAGGCCGCCCAGCTCGAAGTGGTGGTGGATCGGGGCCATGCGGAAGATGCGCTTGCCGCCGCGGAGCTTGAAGGAGGCCATTTGGAGGATGACCGAGAGCGTTTCCAGCACGAACACGCCGCCGATGATCGGCAAAAGCAATTCCTGCTTCACGCACATCGCCACGACGGCGATGACGCCGCCGAGGAACAGCGAGCCGGTGTCGCCCATGAAGATCTGCGCGGGGTAGGAGTTGAACCAGAGGAAGCCCAGGCAGGCGCCGATGAGGCCGGCGAGGTAGACGGCGATCTCGCCCGCGCCCTCGACGTGGACGATGCGCAGATAGTAGGCGAGCTTGACGTTGCCGGAGGTGTAGGCGAGCACCGCGAAGCCCAGCGCGCAGAACATGACCGTGCCCGCGGCGAGGCCGTCGAGCCCGTCGGTGAGGTTGACCGCGTTCGAGGAGCCGACGATCATCAGCACCGCGAAGGCGAAGTAGAGCACGCCGAGGTCGATGAACAGCTCCTTGCCGTAGGGGACGTTCATCATCGTGGTGAACGACCCGTTCGGCGGCTGCACGGCGAGGTAGGCGGTCACGCCGAGGCCGACCAGCACCTGGATCAGGAACTTGGCCTTGGAGGGCGCGCCCTTGGCGTCCTTCTTGATGAGCTTGAGGTAGTCGTCCCAGAAGCCGATCGCGGTCAGGCAGATCGTCACGGACAGGAGCAGCCAGGTGAAGCGGTTGTCGGGGCGCATCCAGAGGAGCGTGGAGGCGACGAGGGACAGGAAGATCAGCGCCCCGCCCATCGTCGGCGTCCCGTGCTTGGAGAGGTGGGACTGGGGGCCGTCGGTGCGCTGCATCTGGCCGACCTTGCGCTCGCGCAGGGCGCGGATCAAAGAGGGCCCGAGCAGGAGGCTGACGGCCAGCGAGGTCACGGCCGCGCCGCCGGCGCGGAAGGTGATGTACTGGAAGACGTTCAGCGGGCCGAACGCGTCGCGGAGCTGGTGGAGGTAATAGAGCATGTCAGAGCGCCTTGGCGAGCTCCTCGAGCCGCATCGCGCGGGACGCCTTGAACAGCACGGCGTCCTTCGGCGCGAGCGCGGCCTTGATCTTCGACGTCCACGCCTTCGCGTCGAGCGCGTGCTCGACCGGAAAGCGCGGCTTGACGGCCGACAGGGCGTCGGCCGCCGGCTTCATTTCGGGGCCGGCCAGATAGACGGCCTTCAGGTCGAGCGTCGCGAGCCACTCGCCGAGCTCGCGGTGGAAGCGCGGCGAATCCGGGCCGAGCTCCTTCATGTCCCCGAGGACGAGGGTCTTCGCCTTCGCCGGGAACTCCTCGCAGAACGCCGCGATCGAGGCGCGCATCGAGGCGGGGTTGGCGTTGTAGGCGTCGAGCACGAGCGAAGCGCCGCTCGGGTGGGCCAGCGGCTCCTGGCGCAGCATGCCCGGCGCGTGCGCCTCGAGGCCGGCGCGGATCGCGTCCGGGGCCAGGCCCATCGCCCAGGCGGCCGCGGCGGCCGCGGCGGCGTTGTAGCGGTTGAACTCCCCGAAGGCGCGCAGCTTCGCGGTCAGCCGGTGCCGGTCGATGATGAGCCCGTCCTTGCCCTCGATGCGCACCTTGCAGTTCGTGCCCGTGCCGAACGTCACCGCGCGCGCCCCCAGCCGCGTCTCGAGCGCCGCCAGCCACGGGTCGTCGGCGTTGATGGCGGCCATGCCGTCCTCGGGCAGGACCGCGATGACCTCGGAGTTCGTCTGGAAGGTGGTTTCGACCGTGCCGAAGCTCTCGAGATGGTCGGGGCCGATGTTCGTGAGCACCGCGACGGTCGGCTGGGCCACGAGCGCGAGCTCCGTGATCTCCCCCTTGCGGCAGGCGGCGAGCTCGAAGATCCCGTAGCGATGCTCCGGCAGCAGCTCGAGCACCGACAGGGGCACGCCGATCTCGTTGTTCCAGTTGCCGGGCGTCGCGCACACCGGGCCGACCTGGGCGCAGATCGACTTGAGCATCTCCTTGGTGGTCGTCTTCCCGTTCGAGCCGACGATGCCCGCCACGGGGATGTCGAAGCGCTTGCGGTGGAAGTGGGCGAGGGCCTGCAGCGCCTTGAGCGTGTCGGGGACCTCGACGACGTGCGCGGGCCGCGCGGCGTCCTTGGCGAGCTTGCCCTCGGCGACGACCCAGCCCGCGGAGGTCCGCGCGAATTCCGGCGTCAGCAGGGCGTGGGCGTCCACGCGCTCTCCGACGAGCGCCCAGAACGCCTGCCCCGGCTTCAGCGTCCGGGTGTCGGTCGTCAGGGCGTCGACGGGAGCGGCGGCGTCGCCGTGGGTCAATCTCCCCCCGGCCGCCCGCGCCAGCTC
>JAMPYD010000295.1 GCA_023700845.1 Elusimicrobiota bacterium
AGGGCGGCCCGGATCAACCGCGCCGCTCCCGGGACAGAAGCGCCGCGCCCACGACGCCCCAGTCGCGTTCGGCCGGGGCCGACAGGACGACCTTCCGGAAGGGCTCGCGGAACGGCTGGGCCGCGAACACGCGGCGGACCGGGTCGAGCACCAGGCGGCCAGCGCGCGCCACGCCGCCGAGCAGGAGGACCGCGTCGGGATTGAGGACGAGGATCAGGCTCGAGAGCGCCTGGCCGAGACGCGTGCCGACCTCGTCCCAGACCTTGAGCGCCCCGGCGTCGCCGGCGAGCGCGGCCTCGGCGACGGCCTTCGGGGTCAGGGGCGACGGAACGCGGCGCATGTGCGCCTTGGCCGCGCGCAGGATTCCGTACGTGCCGGCGTAGGCCTCGAGGCAGCCCCGGCGGCCGCAATGGCACAGCGGGCCGCCGAGCTCGAGCGTGAGGTGGCCGATCTCGCCCGCCGAGCCGGTGGCGCCGCGGTGGAGGCGGCCGTCGATGACGAGGCCGCCGCCGACGCCGGTGCCGAGGGTGAGGCCGATGACGGTGCGGGGACGGCCTTTCAACGCGACTTTGTAGCCGCCCCAGACGGCGGCGTTGGCGTCGTTTTCCACGTGCACGGGGACGCCTAACGACTTCTCGAAAGATTTTTTGAATGAAAAACCGGTCCAGCCTTTCAAGTTGGGAACGAACAGAAGAGAACCGGTCTTTGCATCCACGCCCCCCGCCAAGCCTAACCCGACGGATCCGAAGGTCCATCCTTTCACGATCGCCGCTGCGCGGCGTTTGAAATGGGCGGGGCCTTTGGTCGGCTCGGTGGGGATTTGGAGGGATTCGATCAAAGCGCCCGACGAATCCACCAAACCGATTTTCGCGAATGTGCCGCCGACGTCGATTCCGACGGAAAGGTTCTTCATCTCTTTCCCACGGCCTTGAGAGCGGCGCCGGCGAGATATAAAGATCCGGCGCAGACGGCGACCTTCGGGGATTTCTTGTCCTTGCGCCATGCGGCGATGGCGGTCGCGGGATCGCGCTCGATGGTCACGTGCGCCTTCGGCGCGGCACGTCGGACGTGTTCGGCGAAGTCGAGCGGATCGAGCGCGCGCGGGCTGGGAGGGCGCACGAGCACGGCCTCCTTGATGAACGGAGCCAGGGGAGAGAGCACCCCGCGGGTGTCCTTGTCCTTCATGATGCCCATGATCCAGCGCGCGGGCCGGCGCGAGAACGGCGAGGACTTCCAGGTCGCGGCCAGCGCGCCCGCGGCTTCGGGGTTATGGCCGCCGTCGACGATCAAGGTTTTGCCCCCGAGCCGGATCGCCTCGAAGCGGCCCGGCCAGGACACTCTCGAGAGGCCCAAAGTCCAGGCCCGCTCGGAGACCTCGAGGCCGGAGGCCTCGATCGCCGCGCGGGCCAGGGCGGCGTTGCGGCCCTGGCGCGAGCCGAGCAAGGACAGCGCGTAGGAGCGCCCGGACGGGGCGCGCAAGGTCTGGCGGCCCCGCGCCCAGTCGGTGCGGAGCGTCTTCCACGGCGCGCGCACGACGACCGGCCGGCCGCGCAAGGCGGCGCGGCGCAGGACGGGCAGGTCGGGGCGCACGGCGGGGCGGTCGGCCTTGAAGATGCCCGTCTTCTGGCGCGCGATCGCGGCCAAGGTTTCCCCCAGATAGGCCTGGTGGTCGTAGCCGATCGAGGTCACGATCGCGGCGAGCGGCGCGGGGACCACGTTGGTCGCGTCGAGCCGGCCGCCGAGGCCGGTCTCGAGCACCATGACGGCGCACTTCTTCGCGGCGAAGTGCTGAAACGCGATCGAGGTCAGGAGCTCGAAATAGGTCAGATGCTTCTTCTTGTCCGCGGCCAGCGCGCGCGTCATCAGACGGGCGAACTCGGCCTCCGAGATCTTGCGGCCGTCGACGGTGATCCGCTCGCGCACGTCGAGCAGATGGGGCGAGATGAAGAGGCCGGTGCGGCGGCCGGAGGCGGTCAGCACCGAGGCCAGCATGGCGCAGGTCGAGCCCTTCCCGTTCGTCCCGGCGACGTGGAAGGCGGGCACGGCCAGGTGCGGATCGCCGAGCGCGGCGAGGTGCGCGCGCACCCGGCCCAGGCCGAGCACGATCTTCGTCTCCTGGCGCTCCTCGAGAACCGCGAGCGCGGCGGCGAAGGTCATTTCTGCCGCTCGAGGCGGGCGCCGGCTCCCGAGAGCTTCTGCTCCACCGCCTCGTAGCCGCGGTCGATGTGATACACGCGCGCGATGACGGTCTTGCCCTTGGCCGCGAGGCCCGCGACGAGCAGGGCCGCGCCGGCGCGGATGTCGGAGGCCATGATCGGCGCGCCCGACAGGCGCTCCTGGCCGGCGACGACAGCGGTCCGCCCCGAAACCGCGATCTGCGCCCCCATGCGGCCGAGCTCGGCGGCATGTAAAAATCGATTCTCGAAGACCGTCTCCGTCACCTTGGCGAAGCCGGTGCACAGCGTCATCAGCGCCATCCAGGGCGCCTGAAGGTCGGTCGGGAAGCCCGGGTGGGGCTTGGTCACGACGGTCACCGCCTTGGGACGCCGGTCCATCGCGATCTCGATCCACGCCTTGCCGGTCTTGATCGAGGCGCCCGCCTTCTTCAATGCCGAGAGGACCGCCGTCAGATGCGACGCGTCGGCGCCGAGCAGCTTCACGCGCCCGCGCGTCGCGGCGCAGGCGAGCAAAAAGGTTCCCGCTTCGATCCGGTCCGGGATGACGCGATGGCGCGCGCCGTGAAGCTTCGCCTTTCCGGCGATGGTCACCGTCGACGTTCCCGCGCCGTGGACCGCGGCCCCGAGGCTTTGCAGGAATTTCCCGAGATCTTCCATCTCGGGCTCCTGCGCCGCGTTCTTGATGATCGTCTTGCCCTCGGTGGCCGCCGCCGCCATCATGAGGTTCTGCGTGGCGCCGACGCTCGGGAATCTCAGCTTGATCGTCACGGGGTTCAGGCGCGGCGCGGACATGATGATGTCGCCCTGGTCGGCGATGCGGCGCGCGCCCATGGCCTCGAAGCCCTTGAGATGGATGTCGATCGGCCGCAGGCCGATCGCGCAGCCGCCGGGGATCGGGACGCGCACGAGGCCGAAGCGGGCCAGCAGGGGTCCGGCGGCCAGCACCGAGGCGCGCATCTGCTTGACGATGTCGTACGGGGCCTGGGTCTTGAGCGACCCGGTGGACAGGACCTTCACGGTCGAGCCCTCGACGACGACCTTCTTGCCGAGGCTTTCGAGGAGGCGGAAGGTGGTGCGCAGGTCGCGCAAAGTCGCGGGCACGTTCTCGATCACGCACGGCTCGTCCGTGAGGAGGGTCGCGATCAGGATCGGCAGGGCCGCGTTCTTCGCGCCGCTGACCTTGATCGTTCCGTTGAGGGGTTTTCCGCCTTCGATGACGAGCTTATCCATGTGAAAGTGAATTTACCATTTTTCCCCTCGCGGGCTTACGCGGGACGGGGCGGCGGGGTCATGCCCCGTTTGGTTCTATGCTTTTAAGCAAAGCACGGCCCCATCGGCGCAATAAAAGAGGTTTGTCGCGACCTTCTCTGCTTAAAAGCATAGAACCAGAGAGAAGAGGAGCCGGCGGGGTCAGGCCGGCAGCGCGCCGATGGCGAAGCGGTCGAGGCCCTGGGCGTCCTTCTTGATGTGGACGCCCTGCAGGCCCGCCGCGGCGAACAGCTTGGTCACGGCCGGCCCCTGCTTGGCCCCGATCTCCATGGCGAGGAAGCCGCCGGGCTTGAGCATCTTCGGCGCCATCGCGGTGATCGCGCGGATGGCGTCGAGGCCGTCCTTGCCGCCGTCGAGGGCCATGCGCGGCTCCTTGAGCACCTCGGGCTCGAGATCG
>JAMPYD010000296.1 GCA_023700845.1 Elusimicrobiota bacterium
ATCGTCTGCTTCTTGTAACGATCCAGCTTTGGCGGCGAGGCCAGCTCATGGACCGTGCCGTTGGTGCGCGCGGTGACGAAGCCCGATCTCTGCAGGCGCTTGTACAAATCCTCATACGTGCCGGGGCGCGCCTGGATGAGGGGGGCGAAGATCGACACCGACTGTCCGGCCCGGGTGCGGATGACCTCGTTGACGATGGCCTGGGCCGACTGCTTCTTGATCGGGCTGTGGCAGTTGGGGCAGTGCGGGGCGCCGACGCGGGCGTACAGCAGGCGCAGATAATCGTAAATCTCGGTGACGGTGGCGACGGTCGAGCGCGGGTTGTGCGACGGGTTGCGCTGCTCGATGGCGATGGCGGGGGAGAGGCCCTCGATGAGGTCCACGTCCGGCTTGTCCATGAGCTCGAGAAACTGGCGCGCGTACGCCGACAGGGACTCGACATAGCGTCGCTGTCCCTCGGCGTACAGCGTATCGAAGGCCAGGGAGGACTTCCCCGAGCCCGACAGCCCCGTCACCACCACGATCTTGCCGCGGGGGAGGTCCAGGCTGACGTTCTTGAGGTTATGCTGGCGCGCGCCGACGACTCGTATGACGTCCATCAGGAGCCAGTATAGCATTTCGGGCGTATCGAACAAGTGTACGGCATGCAACTTTTTGGGGGGGTCAATCGTCTGGTAGTGGAGGGGCGCGACACGCCTCGCCGAAAACTATTGATAATCACTCGTTCCGGAACGAGTGATTATCAGTAGTGATTCGACCAACGACGCCAGGAGGGCTCATGACCGATGATAAAGAGGACCCGATGGACGAGTGCGCGGGATTGACGGATGCCGATCTCATCCGGGCCGTGAAATTCCTGGCCGAGCACGCGCGCCGCAATGAGATGCGCCTGCTGATCCACCTTTCGGAATTCGACGCCCGGCGCTTGTGCCTCGAAGAAGGCTACCGCTCGCTCTATGAATATTGCACGGGAACCCTGGGATTCGACGAACATGAATCCTATCGCCGCATCCGCGCCGCGAGAATCCTTCGGAGCTACCCGGAGGCGAGAATCGCCCTCGACCGTCGAAAGGTGACGGTGTCCGCGCTCGTCGTTTTGTCTCCCTGGCTGACACGGGAGAACGCCGGCCCTTGGCTGAAATCAGCCGAGGGGAAGACGAAGCGCGAGCTCGAGGCATTGGTGGCCGCGCGCTACCCGCAAGCGGAACAGCCCGACTCCATCAGGAATCTTCCCGCGCGCCCGATCGTCGTATCGAGCGCGCCGCCCGCCGCCTTCGAGGCCTTGCCTCCGGACGCCGGAGCGCCCGGGACGCCTTCCGTCGAGAGCGGGGCCTCCTCCGCCGGCGAGGAGAACGCCCCCGTCGAGTGGGTGGCGCTCGCCGGAGCGCCCGGAAGGCTCGGATGGGGGTGGCAGCAGGTCGCACCCGTCGCCGTCGACCGCGTGCGGGTCGGCTTCGACGCGGCCTCCGTCGTCGCCCAGCTCATCGACCGGGTCCGGCAGATCCTCCGGCATAAATACCCCGAAGGGCGCCTCGAGGACTTGATCCGCGAGGCGCTGGAAGCGTATCTGGACCGAAAGGATCCCCAAAGGCGTCTCGAAATGAAGGCGGCCAAGGCCGAATGCGTCGCGGAATCACCGGCGCCCGCGCCCGAGAACGACGAGCGCCTGCCGACGCGCTTTCTTCGGGCCTGGGCCGCGGGCCGCTACATCCCGGCGAAGGTGAAGAGCGCGGTCTGGGCGCGAGACGAGGGGCGCTGCGCCTGGCGAGAGCCGGACGGCACGGTGTGCGGCTCCAAGGATTGGATCGAGTACGACCATCTGCGGCCGTACGCGAAGGGAGGAAGATCGGATGACCCGCGGAATATCCGGCTCTTATGCCGTACTCACAACCAGGCGGCGGCGGAAGCGGCGTTCGGGCGGCGGGCGTCCGAGACGGGCTTCAGCGCCGGCCCGGCTTCCGCCTGATGAACGTGTCCCGGCGCCAGGAGGCCTTCGGCTTGGGGTAGTCGAGCGTGTAATGCAGGCCGCGCGACTCCTTGCGGAGCATGGCCGACTGGATGACCATCATCGCGACGTCGGCGATGTTGCGCAGCTCCACGACGTCGGGCGTGGGGAGGAAGTCCCAGTAGTAGCCGGAGATCTCGCGGCGCAGAAGCTCCAGGCGCGCCCAGGCGCGGTCGAGGCGCTTGTTCGTGCGCACGATCCCGACGTAGTTCCACATCAGCTGGCGGATCTCGTCCCAGTTCTGCGAGATGACGACGGCCTCGTCGGAGGTCACGGCGCGGCCCGGGTTCCAGGGCTTGGCCGTGAAGGGCGTCGCTCGGCCCAGGGCGGAGGGGGACGCGAGATGCTCGGCCAGGCGGTGCGCGAAGACGCACCCCTCGAGCAGGGAGTTCGACGCCAGGCGGTTCGCGCCGTGAAGGCCCGTGTGGGCCGTCTCGCCGACGGCGTACAGGCGGGGCACCGAGGTGCGCCCGGAGGTGTCGGTGTGCACGCCGCCGCAGAAGAAATGCGCGGCCGGGACCGCGGGGATCGGGGACACGGCCATGTCGATGCCGAAGGATTTCACCTTGGCGTAGATGTTGGGGAACCGGGATTTCAGGAACGCCCGGGGATGATGCGTCATGTCGAGATAGACGCACTCGTCGCCGGTGCGCTTGAGCTCGGCGTCGATGGCCCGAGCGACGATGTCGCGGGGCGCGAGCTCCTTTCGGCGGTCGTATCTCGCCATGAAGCGAGTGCCGTCCTTGAGGAGGAGCTTGCCTCCCTCGCCACGGAGGGCCTCCGACAGCAAGAAATTCTTGGCCTGGGGATGATACAGGCAGGTGGGATGAAACTGGACGAACTCCATGTTCGCCATCGTCGCGCCCGCGCGCCACGCCATCGCCATGCCGTCGCCGGTGGCGATGTCGGGGTTCGTCGTGTACAGGTAGACCTTGCCGGCGCCGCCCGTCGCCAGTACCGTCGCCTCCGCGGCGATCGGCTCGATGCGGCCGCTCGCGCGGTCCATCACGTACGCCCCGCGGCAGGCCCCGCCCCTGTCCAGCAGGAGGTCCACGGCCAGGGCGTTCTCCAGGAGGGACACGTTCCGGTCGCGGCGCACCGAGGACACGAGCGCGCGCTCGATCTCCCGGCCGGTGATGTCCCCCGCGTGGAGGATGCGCCGGTGGCTGTGCCCGGCCTCGAGGCCGAGGTCGATCACGGCCTCGCGCTCGGAGAAGCGCACGCCGAGCTCCTGGAGCTCGCGCACCCGGGCGGGGGCCTCCGAGACGGTCAGGCGCACGACCGCCTCGTCGCAGATGCCCGCGCCGGCGACGAGGGTATCGCGCACGTGGGACTCGAAGGTGTCGATCTCGCTCATGACGGCCGCGATGCCGCCCTGGGCGTAGTTGGTGTTGGACTCCGCCGCCTCTTTTTTCGTGACGAGGGTGACGCGGCCCAGGCGGGCCAATTTCCGCGCGGTCAGCAGCCCGGCGATGCCGGAGCCGAGGACCAGGAAATCGGTGCGGCGGGGGGCTCGGTTGGTCATTGAAAGGGGGGCTTGGGAGTGCTAGATTACCATAAGCATTATGATCAGGTCTTTCAATAACCAGGTCCCCCGCATCCATCCCAAGGCGTTCGTGCACGATTCCGCCGAGGTCATCGGCAAGGTGACGCTGGCGGAGGACGCCTCGGTGTTCCCCGGCTGCGTCCTGCGCGGAGACATCGACGAGATCCGGATCGGGGCCCGGACCAACATCCAGGATCTCACGGTCATTCACACCCGCCACGGCAGCCCCACGATCGTCGGCAAGGGCGTGACGGTCGGCCATCGCGCCGTGCTCCACGGCTGCCGCCTGGG
>JAMPYD010000297.1 GCA_023700845.1 Elusimicrobiota bacterium
CAGGATCGCGACGGCCTCCTCGTCCGACACCTGCGTAAAGTCGTCGTAGAATTCGCCGATCGCCATGAAGCTCGAGGGAATCTCCAGGCAGACCACCTCGTCGGCCTCGCGCTCCAGAAGCTCGACGGCGTCCGGCGGCGCGACGGGAATCGCGACCACGATCTTCGCCGCGCCCTCGCGCCGGAGCAGGTCGATGGCGAGAAGCAAGGTCCGCCCCGTGGCGGCTCCGTCGTCGGTCAGGATGACGGTCTTGCCCGCGACCGGCAGGGGCTTTCCGGCTCCGTGGTAGCGCCGGGACCTTTCGCGCAGCCCTTCCCGGATGCGCGCGACCTCTCCGGCGATCCACTCCGAGGAAATCGCCTCGCGGCGCGCCAGGCCCGCGTCGATCGTCTCGCCGGCCAGGCCGACCGCGCCGATGGCGAACTCCGGATTGAAGGGATGGCCGATCTTCTTGGCGAGGATCACGTCGAGCCTCAGGCCGAGCTCGGAGGCCAAGGTCCCCCCGACGGGAAGCCCGCCGCGGGGGACCGCCAGGACCACCGCGTCCGGGCGTCCCCGGTAGCCCTCGAGCGCCCGGGCCAGCCGGATCGCCGCGTCATGCCGATCATGGAACATGATGCCTCCGTGCGTCCCGAATGAGCTTTTCGACGCAACGTTCGGGCCTTTGACGCGTGAGCCGAAGCGTTGCGTCCGGAGAGGGCATGGACATCCGAGCGGTGAAGTTCCGCGTCCGGCACGAGTGGCGGGTGGGCGGGCTGTACCGTCCGCCGGGGGCCGCCCCGACCCCCGCGGTGCTCCTGCTGCACGGCTTTCCGGGCATCCAGAAGAACGACGACATCGCCGCCGAGCTGTGCCGCCGGGGCATGACGGCCTTCATCCCCTATTTCCGGGGCTGCTGGGGCAGCGGCGGGAGGTACGGCCTCCACGGGCTGCTCGACGACGCGAAGGCGGCGCTGCGTCTCCTGCGCCGCTACCGTCACGTGGACGCGGAGCGAGTCGCCGTGCTGGGCTGCAGCGTCGGGGGCTGGGTCGCGATGAAGCTGGCCGCCGCCGCGCCCGTCGCGGGCGTGGTCTTGATGGCTCCGGCCGTGCCGCGCTCCAACGAGCCCCGCGACGCTTCCTACCTGCGCCGGAACGGGAAGGTGCTCGCCATCCCGGACTTCGGCGAGGTCTGGCGGGAATACGAGAGCATCGCCCGGACGGAGCGCCCGGAGGAGTACGTCAAGAAAATCGCCCCCGCGCCCCTTCTCGTCCTGCAGGGCCTCCAGGACCGGATGGTGCCCCCCGGCGCGGTCCGCAGGCTGTGGTCGCTGGCCGGCCTGCCGAAGGAGCTCCGGGAGTTTCCGGGCGAGGGCCACGAGTTCGAGAACGACCGCGCCGCCGTCGTCGCCGCGGCGAGCGACTGGCTCCAGGCGCGATTGGCCGCTCCGAGCCCGGCGGATTTCCCGGAGCTCGTCGACGTCGGCGGCGGCGATTAGCGCGCGCCCGGCGCAAGACCGTTACGCGGAATCGACTCCCCCGCAATTGGCTTCCGCCGCCGCGCGGGCTACACTCCGGTCAGAGGCCGGCCGACGGCCTTCGGAGGTCCCATGAATATTCCCGCAGCCGTGACGCTGGCGCTGCTCCTCGGGAGCGGCGCGGCCTGGGCGAGGGAGCAGAAGCAGCTCCCCCACCCCGGCGCGAGCCGGCATCGCGAAGGCATCGTGCTGTCGGTGGACGCCGCCGCGGGCCGCCTGAGCCTGAAGGACGAGGACGGACGGGTGCGGAGGTTCCGGGCCGGGAAGGCCCGGGTCGAGGCGGTGGAAGGCAAGGTCCTCTCCCTGGCCGACCTCGCCGTCGGCGACTCGATCGCCGTCTCCTACAACCGCACGATCCGGGGCAAGGACGTCATCGAGGTGCTTCGCCTGAAGCCGGCCGCGAGGAGGTGAGCGCCGCCCGGGATTCGGCTCCGCGCCGGGGCCGATGCGTCCGGCGCGGCGGGCGCACCGACTTGAAGATCGGCGCGAGGTCGGCCTCGTTCAAGGTCTCCTTCGCCAGCAAGGTCCTCGCCGCGTCGAGCAGGACCGCGCGGTTCTCCTCCAGGACGGCGGCCGCCGCGCGGTAGGCCGCGTCGACGAGCGCGCGCACGGAGGCGTCGATACGGGCCGCGGTCGCCTCGCTGTATTGGCGGAACTCCGGGCCGGCGACGCCGAGGTACGAGGAGGGCTCCCGGTCGTAGGTCACGTGGCCGAGCTCGCGGATCATCCCGTAGCGCGCCGCCATATGCCGCGCGATCTGCGTCACCTTGGCGAGGTCGTCGTGGGCGCCGGTCGACAGGCGGCCGAAGACGAGCTCCTCGGCGGCGCGCCCGCCGAGCAGGACCGCCATCTTGTTCTCCAGCTCCTCCTTGGTCATCAGGAAGCGGTCCTCGGTCGGCCGCTGGATCGTGTAGCCGAGCGCGGCGACGCCGCGCGGGATGATGGAGACCTTGTGCACCGGGTCGCTGCCCGCCAGGGCCGCGGCGACGAGCGCGTGCCCCATCTCGTGGTGCGCGACGACCTCGCGCTCCATCGGGTTGAGCAGGCGGTTCTTCTTCTCGAGGCCGGCCACGATGCGCTCGACCGCCGCGGTGAAGTCCTCCATCGCGATGCGGGGCGCCTTGCGCCGTGTGGCGACGAGGGCCGCCTCGTTGGCGAGGTTGGCCAGGTCCGCGCCGGTGAACCCCGGCGTCAGCGCGGCGATCTTGCCGGCGTCGACGTCGTCGTGCAGGGAGACCTTCTTGAGGTAGAGCGCCAGGATCGCCGCCCGCCCGTTCTTGTCGGGGCGGTCCACCAGGACCTGGCGGTCGAAGCGGCCCGCGCGCAGCAGCGCGGGATCGAGGATCTCGGGGCGATTGGTGGCCGACAGGATGACGATGCCGGCGCTCGAGTCGAAGCCGTCGAGCTCGACGAGCAGCTGGTTGAGCGTCTGCTCCTTCTCGTCGTGGCCGCCGATCATCGGATACGCGCCGCGGGCGCGCCCCAGCGCGTCGAGCTCGTCGATGAAGATGATGCACGGGGCGGTCTTGCGCGCCTGCTCGAAGAGGTCCCGCACCCGCGCCGCGCCCACGCCGACGAACATCTCCACGAACTCCGAGCCGTTGATGGAGAAGAAGGGCACCCCCGCCTCGCCGGCGACGGCCTTGGCCAGGAGGGTCTTCCCCGTGCCGGGCGGCCCGACGAGCAGCACGCCCTTGGGCATGCGTCCGCCGAGGCGGCCGTAGTCCTTGGGGTTCTTCAGGAAGTCGACGATCTCCTTGAGCTCGTCGACGGCCTCGTCGACCCCGGCGACGTCGCGGAATGTCGTCTTCGTGTCCGTCTCGACGTAGACCTTGGCCTTGCTCTTGCCGATGCCCATGAGCCCGCCGGCGTCCATCTTCGCGCCCATGCGCTTGAGGATCCACAGCCAGACCAGCAGGAACAGCGCCGCGGGCACGAGCCAGGAGAGGAGCGTGGACAGCGCGTTGCTTTGAATCTCGCTCGAGAACCCGACGCCGGCTTTCTCCAGCAGCCGCGCGAGCTCCAGGTCGACGCGCACGCTCGTGAAGCGCGTCTTCCCGCTCGGCCGGGGCTCCTTGAACCGCCCGGAGATGGTGTCCCGGGAGACGACGACGTCCTTGATCTTATTTCCGTCGAGCAGCTTCTGGAAATCGCTGTAGGGCAGGACCTCCACCGTCCGGACCTGGGTCCACACCCCGTGCAGCGCCGTCGCGGCGAACGCGGCCAGGAGGAAGTAGGCGAAAGGGAACCGGGGCGCGTCCGGCCCCGGACCGCCGCGCGGCTTCCCGGGCTCGAGGTCCATGGTCAGCGCCCGTCCCGGCGG
>JAMPYD010000298.1 GCA_023700845.1 Elusimicrobiota bacterium
AGCCCATCCACCAGCGCGTGCTGAAGGCGAAGTAGAGCACGGAGATGCAGCCCAGGGCCGAGAGGGCGGTGCCCGCCAGGAACCAGGAGCTGGGAACCTCGATGGCCTCCATCCGGTCTTCGACGGCGGTGTTCTTCTTGCGGGAATCCTTGGGCGTGAAGAGCGTCGCCACGCCGCTGAAGGCGCGCATGATCGTGCGCCACTGGAAGAGGAACATGAGCAGGCCCGAGGTCACCATCATGGCGCCGCCCGTCCAGGTGCTCCAGGTGACGATGGCCCGGTAGCCGACCTTGGCGCCGTCGATGGCGCCGAGCTCGACCATCCACGGGGCGAGGATGCCGTAGTTGATGCAGGCGCCGAGGAGCAAAGACCAGGAGATCTTCCAGCCCATGATCGCGCCGGCGGCGACCATGATCGTGCTCATCTCGAAGGAGATGGTGTACTTGGAGAGGGCCAGGCCGCCGATCGTGCCGGGAAACTCCAGGTGGCCCGGGATCGCGAAGGGCTTGCCCGCGTCGCGCAGCCAGGCGACGACGCCGCCGATGAGGCCGGCGATGCCGAGAGACTTCGCCTTGAGGGCCGCCTCGACGCCCTTGGAGTGCAGGCTCTTCAGGGTCTCGGCCGCGGCGATGCCGCTGGGGAACTTGAGCTGCTCGACGTTGATCATCTGGCGCTTCATCGGGATGGCCATGAAGACGCCGAGGGCCGAGAGGAACAAGGTCCAGAAGGCCAAGGTGGGCCAGGGCATGTGCTGGCCGGTGATCATCAGGTAGGCCGCGATCGCGCTCGTCATCGTGCCGCCCGTCGAGTAGCCGGCCGAGGAGGCGGTGGACTGCATGCAGTTGTTCTCGAGGATGGACATCTCCGTCGGGAACCAGCGCGGGAAGGCCGCCATCATCGTCTTGTGGATGGCGTAGGAGAGGATGCAGGCCGTGATGGCGACGCCCAGGCCCCAGCCCGTCTTGAGCCCGACGTAGAGGTTGGAGAGCGCCATGAAGCCGCCGAGGAAGGAGCCCATGACGACGGCGCGCAGGGTCAGCTGGGGCATGTCGTCGCCCTGGTAGACCTTCTTGTACCAGCGCGTCTCGAGCTGGGCCGCGGTCAGCTTCGTCTTGAGATCGGGATGATCCTCCGGCAGATCGAGATACTCCTCGCCCAGCACTTCCATTTTCGGGTCGCTCATGGAAGAAATCATACTACACGACGGCCATCCGGGCGTTACTTTTTGCGTCCGTCCAGGAGGAAGGCCCGATATCCTTTATAGGCCATGTACAGGTCGAGCTTGCCGATGAGCTCCCACGGGGCGTGCATGGAGAGCACGCCGACCCCGCAGTCGAGCACCGACATCCCGTAACGGGCCATGAGGAAGGCGATGGTGCCGCCGCCGCCCTGGTCCACCTTCCCGAGCTCGGCCGCCTGCCACAGCGCGCCGGCCCCGTCGAAGATCCGGCGGACCTGCGCGACGAACTCGGCGTGGGCGTCGCTGGCGCCGGACTTGCCCCGGCTGCCGGTGTACTTGGTGAGGATGACGCCCTGGTTGAGGTTCGCCGCGTTCTTGCGCTCGGAGACGGACGGATACAGCGGATCGTGCAGCGCGTTGACGTCGGCGGACAGCGCCCAGGAGCGCTCGAGGGCGCGGCGCAGCTTCAGGCCGTCGTAGCCGCCCTCGGTCAGGTTGAACAGCTCGGCGACGGCGTTCTCGAGGAAGCTCGACTCCATGCCGGTGCTGCCGTAGGAGCCGATCTCCTCCTTGTCGGCGAGCAGGGCGCAGGCGGTGTGCTCCGGCGCGGCGCCGAGGTCGAGCAGGGCGCGCAGCGAGCCGAACGCGCAGGACTTGTCGTCGTGGCCGTAGCCGAGGATCATCGAGCGGTCGAGGCCCGCCTCGCGCGGCGGCCCGGCGGGGACGAACTCGAGCTCCGAGGAGACGAAGTCGGCCTCGACGACGCCGTACTTCTCCTTGAGCAGCTCGAGGACGCGGCGCTTGATCTTCTCCTTGGCCTTCTTGTCCTTGGACGGCGCGGAGCCGACCAGCACGTCGAGACCCTCGCCTTCGATGCCCTCGCTCATCGTCTTCTTCGCCTGGTCGGCGCCCAGGTGCGGCAGGAGGTCGGTGATCGTGAAGACGGGGTCGCCCGGGTTCTCGCCGATGGTGAGCGTGATCTTCTTGCCGTCGGGGCGCACGAAGACGCCGTGCAGGGCCAGGGGCAAGGCGACCCACTGGTACTTCTTGATGCCGCCGTAGTAGTGCGTGTCGAGCAGGGCCATCTCGCCGCTTTCGTAGAGCGGGTTCTGCTTGACGTCGAGGCGGGGGGAGTCGATGTGCGCCCCGAGGATGTGCAGCCCCGCCTCGAGCGGCTTCTTGCCGACGACGAAGGCGACGACGGTCTTGCCCGCGCTTCCGCGGTAGACCTTGTCGCCCGGGCTCAGGCGCGCGCCCTCGGGCAGCGCCTCGAGGTCGCGGAAGCCCGCCGCCTCGAGGCGCTTGACCGCTTCGTCGTGGGCCTCGCGCTCCGTCTTCGCCTCGCCGAGAAAGGCGAGGTAGTCCTTGGAGATCTCCTCCATCCGCTTGGAATCCGCCGGCGAGAGGCCGTCATAGCCGCTCTTGCGCTCGTAGGTGAGGCTTTCCTTGGCGGGCTTCTTCTTCGGCATGGGAGTATCTCCTGGGTCCGTCAGTCGGTGCGGCTCAATGGCACATCCCGCCGGCGGGGCGAACCAGCTCCGGCGCCGGGTAGGCGGCTGTCAGCCGGTCGACGAGCTCGATGTAGGCGGCCCGGTGCTTCGGGCCCATGCGCTCGGCCTCGACGCGGTCGAACTCCTTCTTCATGGCGGCCCAGCCCGCTTCCGGGATGGCGTCCATGGCCATCGGGTAGAGGATGTTGTCCTCCTTGCCGATGTGCGCCGACAGCAGGGCGGAATAGCCCGAGGCGGAGCGGGCGAGGTCCTTGAGCGCGGCGGCCTCACCCGCGCGGACGCGCTCCAGCGCGGCGGCGAGGGATTTCACGTACGCGCGCCCCTGCTCGTGCTCCATCAGCATCACGGCGATGGGGCCGCCGCCGCGCGGGAAGCCGGCCGCCTCCATCGCGGGGAACAGGAGGTCCTCCTCCTTTCCGTGGTGGGCGTAATCGGCGAAAACCTTGATGAAATCCAGCGCGGCGGCGACATCTCCGGCGGGGACGGATTCGCCGGCGCCGATGCGCAGGCACATCCCGTTGAGCGCCCTCAGCATGCGCAGGATGATCTGATGGTCGTCCATGAGGTCTTTGATCGCGGGCTTCATTGTCGTGTTCCTCCTCCGTCGAGCGGATAGGAACATTCTAGCAATTCCGGATATGAAAATCCGGTATTGCGGGCGTCCGCGGAGGCCGGCGGGGGGAAGGTCCCCATTCCGGCGGCGAATGCAACGTTTCGTCCGTCAGCGCGCGATCATCGCGGCGGGCAGCCGGAGCGTGAAGGTGGAGCCGCGGCCGGGCTCGCTTTGGGCGGTCAGGGCGCCGCCGTAGCGCAGGGCGACGCGGCGGCAGATCGACAGGCCGATGCCGCTGCCCTGGTAGCGGCTCGACGTGTGCAGGCGCAGGAACGGCTGGAAGATTTTCTCCGCGTAGGCCTGGTCGAAGCCGATGCCGTCGTCCGCGACGGAGATCTCGACGGCGTCCCCGTCCCGGCGGCTTTGGACGCGCACGACGGGGGATTGGTCCGGACGGCGGAACTTCACCGCGTTCGAGAGGAGGTTCAGCAGGAGGTTGTGCATCGGGACCCCGTGCGCGCGCAGGACGGGGAGCCGCCCGGCCTCGATCCTGGCGCCGGCGTCGGCCAGCTCCGCGGCCAGCTCGAGC
>JAMPYD010000299.1 GCA_023700845.1 Elusimicrobiota bacterium
CCGAGCGCGCGCAGCACGCGCACGCCGCCGATGCCGAGGATGATCTCCTGGCGCAGGCGCATCGTCCGGTCGCCGCCGTACAGGCGCCCGGAGATCTCCCGGTCGAGCGGCGAGTTGCCCTCGACGTTGGTGTCCATCAGGAACAGGGGCACGCGGCCGACCTGCACCCGCCACACCGCGACCTTGATGGTGCCGCGGCCGAGCGGGATGTCGAGCAGCATGCGGCCGCCCGAGGGGCCGAACACGGGCCGGACCGGGGACACGTCCCAGTTGACCGACTCGTACACGTTCTGCTGCCAGCCGTCGGAGGACATCTTCTGGACGACGTAGCCCTCGGGGTACATGAAGCCGACGCCGACGAGCGGCACGCCTAGGTCCGAGGCGGACTTGCAGTGGTCGCCGGCGAGGATGCCGAGGCCGCCGGAGTAGATCTTCAGCGAGTTGTGGACGCCGAACTCGGCCGAGAAGTAGCCGATGTTCTTGCCCTTCATCTCGGGGTGGTTCTTGGCGAACCAGGTCTGGTCCGTCGTCATGTACCGGTCGAAGGCGGCGATGACCGCGTCCAGCCGGGTCAGGAACCCGGCATCCGCGGCCAGGCGCTCGAGGCGGGCGGGCGGGCAGCTGCGCAGGAGGGAAACGGGGTTGTGGTGCATCTCGGCCCACAAGGTGAGGTCGATCTCCTTGAACAGGGCGCGGGCCTCGGGATGCCAGCTCCACCAGAGGTTGTAGGCCAGGTCCTTGAGGCGGGCGAGACGGGTCGGAAGCTGCATGTCGTTGTAAGAGTCGGTGATAACCATAACCGTGATTCTACCTATTATCGACGGGGCGTCCAAGGCCTTGACGGCGGCGGCGGGGACGACTATCCTGTCGTCGTGCGCGCCCTCGCTTTGGCCCTGCTTCTCGCCGCCCCCGCCCCCGCCCTCGCGGAGGAGGCCGAGGCCGGCCTGCGCGCCCAGCAGGCCCGGGAGCTGGTGGACGCCCTGCCGGCCGAGGCCCGCGTCGAGCTCAAGAAGATGTACCGCCGCTACCGTGAGGCCGTCGCCCGCAAGCTCGAGGCGGGCTGGCGCACGGGGGTGATCAGCGAGGCCGTCATCGAGGACGTCGATGAGCCGTTCCAGCCCGCCCGCCTCGTCGACGGCATGATCGAGCAGCGCAAGCAGGAGATCGCCCGGCTTCAGGAGGCCCTCGTCGCCCTCGGAGCCGACGAGCCCCGAAAGGAGAAGCGCCTGCGGGCCTCCCTCGAGGAGAAGCGCGACGAGCTCTCCCGCCTCGTGTCCCGCAGCAAGCGGGAAAAGGGCCTGTGCCGGGACTGGTCGGACCTGATCTGGTCGGAGTTCGTGTCCATGAACCTCGAGCACTGGGGCGCGCGCGACGAGCGCCGCGCGACGAGGCCCTACCACACCGCCGCCGTCGCCTGCTCGCCCGCGGATTCGCCCTCCGTCTGCCTGGCCTTCGACCCTTGGGAGGACGGCCGCCCCAACGTGTTCGCCTACGGCGCCTGGGACGAGTCGGCGCCCGGGGGCCGCTTCCCGGCCGAATACCTACTGCACGGCCTTCCGGACCGGGTCGAGAAAAAGCCGTGAGCGCCACCGCGCTGCCCCTCCTCGCCCGCCTGGGTGAAGCCGCCAGCTTCCCCGCTTCCGTGCGCAACTACGAGACCGATCCCTGGAGCTACATGCGCCGAAAGCTCGGCGACTGCGCGGGCCCCCTGCGCGACTACAAGAAGGCCCTGTACGAGGAGGCCTCGGCCCGGCTCCTCGAGGATCTCCGGGCGTCCTTCCTCAAGCCCGGCGCCCTGATGGACCACAAGGAGACGTTCGAGAAGCTCCTGACGCCCGGCGACTTCGCCGACCTCTCCTTCAACCTCGACCCCGGGGGCGACCCCACGACCCTCCGGGACTCGGTGAAGGCGCTCCTCGCCGCCGGCAAGATCAAGACCCTCTTCGACACCGAGGCCCTGCCCCCCGAGCGCCGGGGCAAGCCCTGGGAGGCCCTGGTGGCGGACACCTCGCGCCGCCTGGAGCTCGGCCGCCTCAAGGAGATCCTCGACCGCGCCCCGCGGACCGACCGCCGCCGCGCCTACATCGTCCGCCGCGCGCGGAGCCATTTCGCCGAGTTCATGACGGTCACGCGGGGCGAGGCGGGGATGCGCGACGAGATCACTTTGTTCGTCCTCACCCGCGTCGAGGCCGCGATCGCGGCCCTGCTCCGCTTCCTGAACACCTAGGGACCGCGCGGGGCGACCCTCGCGGAAGTGCTAAAATTCCCTCGTGGCGCTCCAGATCGGCTCCCTGCGTCTTCCGTCGAGAATCATACAGTCCCCCCTCGCCGCCTGCTCCGACCTGCCGTTCCGGCTGATCGGGCGCGAGAAGGGGCTGGGCTTCTGCTACCTGGAGATGGTCTCGGCGCAGTCGCTGACGCGCGAGAACGCGAAGACCCGGCGCATGCTGAACACCACGCCCGAGGACAAGCCGCTCGGCGCGCAGCTTCTCGGCTGCGACCCGGACATGATGGCCGAGGCCGCGTCAATACTCGAGGAGATGGGCTTCGACCTCATCGACATGAACCTCGGCTGCCCGGTCAAGAAGGTCGTCGGCAACGGCGAGGGCTCCGCCCTGCTGAAGGACCCGGCGCGGGCGGAAAAGGTGTTTCGCGCCGTGCGCGGCGCCGTCCGGATTCCCGTGACGATGAAGACGCGCAAGGGCTTCAAGGACCCGTCGGGCGACGAGGCCGTCGAGCTCGCCAAGCGCGCCGAGGGCGCGGGCCTGTGCGCCGTCACGATCCACGGGCGCACCCAGGCGCAGGGCTACGCCGGCCGGTCGGACTGGGAGGCCATCGGCAAGGTCAAGCGCGCGGTCAAGATCCCCGTCATCGGCAACGGCGACGTCCTGACCCCCGCGGACGCCGCGCGCCTGCTCGAGGTCTCCGGCTGCGACGGCATCATGATCGGCCGCGGCGGCCTGGGCAACCCCTGGATCTACCGCAACCTCGACGACGTGATGAACGGCCGCCGGGAGGCGGCGTACGTCCCGACGGTGCCCGAACGAAAGGAGACCTTGCTGAAGCACCTCGCCCTCGAGCGCGCGCTCCTCGGCGACCGCCAGGCCGCGCTGAACATGCGCCGCATCACGGTCTGGTACACCCAGGGCCTGCCGCACAACAAGGTCATGCGCGTGGGGGTGTGCTCGACGATGGACTGCGACGAGATCGCGCGCCTGATCTCCGCCTTCTTCGACGCCCTCCCCGCCGACGCCCCGCCCCCCTCGGTTCCGATCCTTCTCGCGGAGTAGCGCCTACAAATTCGGCGCGGCGGCGAAGAGCTTCTCGGGGGTGTCGCCCATCTTGTAGCGCGTCTCGAGCCAGACGCGGCGGGCGATGTAGGCGAGGGGGCCGATCGAGTGCACGTGGCGGGCCGCCGGGCGCAGGCGCTCGGGCAGCAGGGCGATGCGGCCGCGCGCGGCCAGGCGCCGGGAGAACTCCAGGTCCTCGAGGACCGGGAACGGCGGGAAGCCGCCGGCCGCCGCGTAGATCTCCGGCGTCGTGCAGAGGCCGTGGTCGGAGGAGACCAGGCCGGAGCGCACGCGCGCGTTGGACCACATCGACAGCAGGGAGAGCCCCGCGCCCGCCCCGTAGGACACCGTGAACGCGGTGGCCGCCAGGCCCGCCGTCGGCGTGGCGAGCCAGAAATGCTCGAGCGCCTGCTGCCAGTTGCCCGGGGGCTGGGCGTCGGCGCGCAGGAAGAACAGCAGGTCCCCCGTCGCCTTCTCCGCGCCCGCGTGCCACTGGGCGCCGCGGTTCGTCCGGCCGAGCTCGAGGACCTCGTCGGCCCAC
>JAMPYD010000300.1 GCA_023700845.1 Elusimicrobiota bacterium
CAGCCCCGCCATCGGCGCCAGCGCGAGCGCGTATTGCAGCAGGGCCGCGGGAACGGCCGGGAAGCGTCCGCGCGCGGCCCAGGCGGACGCTCCCAGCGCGAGCAGGCCCAGCGCCGCGCCCCGGGCCGCGGGGCTTGCGAGCCCGAAGCCCTCGGGCACGCGGTGATACGGCGAGAGCCCCGAGGGCCAGGCCGTCTTCGCGGCGTACCACCACAGCGAGTGGACCCCGAACGCGAGCCGCTCGCCCGCCCCGACCTCCGCGCCCTTGAGCATCCCGGTGTCGAACTGCCCGGCGAGTCCGGTCACGCCCGCCGCCGCCGCGATCAGGAGATAGGGAATCTTGTCCGCCCAGGCGCGGCGGCGCAGGACCCAGCGGTCGAGCAGGATCAAGGTGAGGGGCAAGGTGATCACGCTCGCCTTCGACAGCACGGCGAGGCAGAAGGCGAACAGCGGGCGCAGCGGCTTTTCGGGATCGCGAAGATAAAAGAAAACGGCGAGCAGGTAGAAAAAGCCGGAGAGGACGTCGCGGCGCTCGGTCAGCCAGACGACGGACTCGACCCGGAGAGGATGGACGGCCCAGAACAGCGCGGCGAAGAGGGCGGCGGCGGCCCTCTCGCGGGCGGCGGACGAGGGCGACGCCTTTCGGATCAGGTCCTCGACGATGAGGAACATTAAAACGGACGAGCACGCGTGCAGGGCGTAATTCACCGCGCGCATCGCCGCGGGGTTCGCGCCCCAGAGCGTGAAATCGAGCGCGTAGGTCAGCCACGACAACGGCTGGTAGGGGCCGCCGAACACGGTGGTCATCATCCACCGGACGTTGGCCGCGGAGAAGCCGCGCCAGCGCGCGTTCTCGGCGAGGAGGAGGGCGTCGTCCCACTCGAGGAACGGGGCGTTCAGCGCCGGGAGAAAGGGGAGGGCCGCGCCGAGCGCGAGAAGGGCGAGGAGGGCGGTTCGGGTTCGCGCGGTCACCGGCTTATTCTATCAACCCGCCCCGGGCGGGGGCGGGCCAAAGGGCCTAGACAAACTATAGGCCTTTTGCTAAGATCGCGCCAGACTCAACCTGGAGGGCACACCGAGATGAACACGACCCGCCTGACCCTGACCCTCGCAATCGTCGCGAGCCTCGCCGCACCCGTCCTGGCCGACGTTCCCGCCGTGAATTTCGACGGAGCGATCGACGCGTCCGCGATTCTCGCGCAGGCGAAGGCCGCCGCGAAGGCCGACGCGAAGCCCGAGGCGAAGGCCGTCGACGCGAAGTACCTGGGCGGGCGCCGCACGGTCCAGGACTGCGTGAGCGTCTCCTTCGGCGCGAACGATCCCGCCGTCTCCCCGACCTTCTCCCTGCGCAGCGTCGAGTACGTCGAGGAGTGCTACCAGACCGGCGACCCCCGCAACGGCGGCGGCCGCCAGTGCTACGAGCGCCCGGGCTACACCTACCACGAGCTCGCCTCGGTCACCCTCCAGGACCGCCAGCCGCTGCTGCCCTGGGAGCGCGACACGTTCCGCGTCTGCCTCGACGGCCCGTGGCTGAGCATCTACGACGTCGAGACCGCCTACGACTACCGCCTGATCTCCGGCGGCAGCTACAACGGCCGCTACGTCCTCGCGCCGGGCCGCAAGATCGCCCAGCGCCCGGACCCGGTGGGCGTCCTCGGCGAACTCGACGCCTCGATGAAGTTCTCGCTCAAGGACAAGTGGACGTCCTACTACGCCGGCGAGAGCATCGAGATCAAGTACGCGCTGAAGAAGCACGTGGAGAACTGGTTCGACCCGGTCGTCGCCGAGGGCTCCGTCACCGTGCCCGTCGCCGAGTCCTACCTCGTGGACCTCTCGAACAGCTCCGGCCTCCGCAACGGCAAGAGCTACTACGTCGAGTACTCGATCCGCCGCATCGGCGCGGTGTCCACGGACAAGTTCACCCGGTCGCTCGAGACGAACAAGGTCTCGCGCGCCGCGATGTCCCTCGCCTTCAACCGCTGATCCCGCGGGAAGGCCGGAGCGAGCCCCGCCGGGGAAACCCGGCGGGGCTCCTTATTTCCGGAGAAACGGCGCGACGGCGCCGAGGTTCGCGCGGGCCTCGAGGGACAGCGGATCGGCCTTCAGCGCCGCCCGGTACAACGCGGCGGCCTCGCGGAACGATCCCCGCCGCGCGAGGATATTTCCGAGGTTGACCGAGGAGCGGGAGAAGGCGGGATCGAGGCTCAGCGCCGCGCGGAAATGACGCTCCGCGTCCCGGTCCCGGCCGCGCGCCAGGAGCGCGTTGCCCCAGTTGTGATGGGCCTCGACGCGGGCGGCCGGGTCGCGGAGCGCCGTCCGGTAATGGATGAGGGCCTCCTCGTCCTGGCCGCCGCGGGCGAGCAAAAGGCCCAGGTTGTTGTGCGCGCGGCCGAGGCCGGGCTCGAGCTCGAGCGCGGCCGCGTACTGGCGCCGCGCCTCGACGCCGCGTCCCGCCCGGGCGAGCGCGTCGCCGAGATCCACGCGCCATGACGCATGCCCGGGCTCGGCGAGCAGCGCGGCGTCGAGCAGGGCGGTCGCGGTCGCGATATCGTCCTTGGCCAACGACGCTCCGAGGAGGGCGCTGAGCTCGGCCGAGGGCGCGGCGGCGAGGCCGCGGCGCCAGGCTTCCCGAGCGGATTTTTCCCGGCCCTGCTTCAGGAGCGCGGCGCCGAGATTGACGTGGACGGTCGACGGCGCGGCGGGATCCTCGCTCGTTCGGCGCAGGAGGATGATTCCCTCCTCGGTCTCCCCGGCGGCGATCAGGGCGGCCCCCAGCTCGCCCCGGGCGAGGAGCCCCGGGGCCCGGTCGTAGGCCGCGGACCAGAAGGTCGGGGAATCGCGCCAAACGGCGCATTGCCGCCAGGACGCGGCGCCGAGAGCGGCGAGCCAGGCCGCCGCCAGGACCGTGCCCGCGCGGCTGCGTCCGAGCGCCGCGCCGAACAGGACCGCGAAGCCGAGGCAGGGCAGGTAGCTGTAGCGGTCGCAGGCGGCGTGGAACTGGCCCTGGTGCATGAAGCCGGCGGTCGGCAGGGCCATGAGGACGTAGGCCGCGAAGGCGGCGGCGACCGCGGGGTAGGCGCGGCGCGCGCGCCAGACCGCCGCGCCGCCCGCGGCGACGGCGCCCAGGCACGCGAACAGCTGCCATGACCAGCGGCCGAACCACGCCGGTTCCGGATAAAAGGGAGACAGGTTCGCCGGCCACAGAGTCTTCGCCGGGTAGAACAGCAGGCCGTACAGAACATGGCTCGCCCGCCTCGCGGCGTCGTAATGCTCCGCATCGACGATGGTCCCGTAGGCCCGCCCCGCGAGGACGGCGGCGCCGAGCGCGGCCGCCGAAAGGACGAAGTAGGGCGCGAGCGCGAGCCAGGCGCGCCGCGACGGCGGCCGCTTCGAGGAGTAGGATTCGAGCACCGTCAGGACCAGGGGCAGCGAGAGGCTCGTCGCCTTGGCCGCCAGGGACGGCGCGAAGGCCGCCAAGGCCGCTCCGATCCGGCCGCGCTGATGAGCGAGGACGGCGGCCATGAACAGGAAGCCGGACAGGAGCCCCTTGCGCTCGGAGGCCCAGGCGACCGATTCGACCCTCAGGGGGTGGACGGCGAAGAAAAGCGCGGCGAGCAGCGCCTCCGTCCGGCGGCCGCCGAGCAGGCGGAGGCAGACGAGATAGAACAGGACCGAAGTTCCCGCGTGCAGAAGCAGGCTCGTCAGATGGAAGCCGAACGCCTCGCCTCCCCACAGGGAGCGGTCGACGGCGAGGCTGAGCCAGGCCAGGGGCTGCCACAGCCCGCCCCTCGTCGCCGTCAGCATCGCGCGAAGATGCTCCGGGTCGAGG
>JAMPYD010000301.1 GCA_023700845.1 Elusimicrobiota bacterium
CAGAAGGTCAGGCCCAGGCCCAGGCCGTGGCCGCGCTTATGGTTGTCGCCCTGGTAGAAGCGGTCGAATATGCGCGGCAGGTCCTTGGCCGCGATGCCCGGGCCGTCGTCCGCGACGCGGATCAGGAGCGCGCCGTCCGCCCGCGACGCGCCGGCCTCGACCCGGCCTCCGGCGTGCGTGAACTTCAGGGCGTTGCCGACGAGATTCGTGACCGCCCGGCGCAGGAGCTCCGGGTCGGCGAGCGCGGTCAGCCCCGAGGGGGGGCCGGCGGCCAAGGTCAGGCCGTGCGTCCTCGCGCTCTCCGCCTCGTCGTCGAGTATGCCCGCGATCAGGAGGTCGACGTCCACCGCGACCGCGCGGACGGGCATCGCGCCGTCCTCGAGGCGGGTCGTTTCCAGGTAGGACTCGATGAGGTCGTCGAGCCGGCGCGAGTTGCGCACGCCGCTCTCGATCAGCTCGATGTCGCCCTGATCGAGCGCGTGCCCCGCCCCGAGGTCCGCGACGGCCCGGAGCACGCCGTACATGATGGTCAGCGGCGCCCGGAAATCGTGCGCGAGCATCTGCCGCCACTCCTCCTGGCGCCGGCCCTGCTCGGCCTGGTCGGTGACGTCCTCGATGATGAGGAAATGGCGCTCGAGGCTGGGCAGGCGCACGCGCAGGCAGCGCAGGCGCAGGTCGCGGCCCGTCGGCCGGTATCTCCCCTTGAACGTCACCGCGTCCTGGCCCCCGTGGATCACCTTGAGCGGGCAGGACGTCGCGGCGATGCCGTGGGGCTCCTCGAGGAAGCTGCACAGCAGGTCGCAGATCGAGGTGTCGCCGGCGGCCTTGGCCCCGGGCCCCAGCAGGGCCCCGGCGGCGGCGTTGGCATAGAGGAGGCGCCCTTCGACGTCGGCGATGCAGAAGCCGTCGGTCAGGCAGTCGAACAGAGGCCGCAGTGCGTCCAAAAAGTCGGCGCTCATGCACCAAACGGTGCATCACTCCGACCAAATATTACGACAATGATATGGCGATATCGCGGAGATATCGGCCTAGGCCGCGGCGCCGCGGCCCGCCCGGCGCCGCTCGAGGCCGCGGGCGGCGATGACTTCCTGGGTGCCGCACGAGCAGTAATACACCGACAGCGTCTTCGTCCTTTCCAGCGCGAACAGCATCAGGTCGAGGGCGGCCAGGCCGCTCTCCGCCGTCGGGCGCCAGAGCAGGTGGGCGGCGTCGGATTTGAGCGCCACCTGGCCGTCGGCGACGACGCGGTCGCGGTTCTCGGCGCACAGGAACAGCTCGTGGATGTTCAGGAAGGGGACGCCGAGCTCGTCGAGCTCGAGCACCATCTTCTCGAGCTTCGCCTTGTCCTCCGGGACCACGGGGATCTCGACGGCCACCTCGTCGAAGTATTCGCGGGCGCGGCGGACCGGCGCGGCGTCGTAGTCGCGGGCGGCCAGGTCGAAGCGGATCGCGTCGAGCCCGGCGTCCTTCAGGCGCCGGAGAAGCTCGTCCGTGGCCAGGTCGCCGTTGGTGTAAAGATCCACGCGCGGGGGATTCGGCATCGCCTTGAGCACGGCGAGCAGGGCCAGCACGCGCTCGGGGCGCAGCAGCGGCTCGCCGCCCGAGAGGCCGACCGAGCGCAGGCCGTAGCGCGTGATGATCTCGGCCGCCTCCGCCGGATCGTCGATCGGTATGCCGTGGACGACGGTCTCGTCCTTTCGCGGCTTTTGATTGAAGCAGAAGAAGCAGTCGCGCGTGCACAGCCCGGTCACGTACAGGTTGCTGCCCATGCCCTCGAGGCAGGACGAGCAGCCGGGGGGCAGGCGCCGCGTGTAGAGCGTCATGGTCTCGAAGTCGCCCTTGACGCCCGCCGCTTTAAGCCGCTCGAGGCGCTCGCGCAGCTCGACGACTCGGCCGGGCTCGGGCTCGGCGCCGGGGAGCGGAGTCGAGGCCCGCGCCGCCTTGCGCGCGTACCAGGAGAGGTCGTCCTTGTCCTTCAGGCTCAGGCGTTCACCTTCGCGGGCGCGATGTCGAAGCGCGACTGGAAGAAGCGCAGGCGCGGCGGCTCATAGGAGAACTTGAGCCCCGGCAAGGTCGCGCGCTTCTCGTAGAGGCGGGCGATCCCGTCGGCGACGTAGTCGAGGTGGGTCTGCGTGTAGGCGCGCCGGGGCATGGTCAGGCGCACCAGCTCGAGCGACGGCCGGTGGTTGTGCCCCTTCTCGTCGCGTCCCGCGGAGACCATGCCGCGCTCCATCGCGCGCACGCCGGTGGCCTGGTAGATCCAGGCGGCCAGCGCCTGGGCGGGGAGGTCGTCCTGCGTCAGGTGCGGCAGGAAGGCCTTCGCGTCGACGAACACGGCGTGGCCGCCGATGGGGCGCACGATCGGCACGCCGCCCTCGGCGAGGCGCTTGCCCAGGTACTCGACCTGCGCCACGCGGTGGGCGATCCACTCGTCCTGCACCATCTCGCGCACGCCGACGGCCAGCGCCTCGAGGTCGCGACCGGCCATGCCGCCGTAGGTGTGCAGGCCCTCGTACAGCACGCACAGGTTGCTCGCCTCGTCGTAGAGGCCCTTGTCGAAGGTGGCCAGGAAGCCGCCGATGTTGACGTAGGCGTCCTTCTTCGCGCTGACCGCGACGGCGTCGACGACGGCGCACATGTCCTTGAGGATCTCGGCGACGAGGCGCCCCTTCTGGGCGGGCTCGCGCTGCGAGATCATGTAGGCGTTCTCGACGAGGCGGGCCCCGTCGAGGACGAGGCGGACCTCGTTGGCCTTGCACAGCGCCGACACCTTGCGCAGATTGTCGAGGCTCACCGGCTGGCCGCCGGCCAGGTTGACCGGGGCGCCGACGGCGACATAGGCCATGCCCGCGCGGCCGACCTTCTTGATCAGGGCCTCGAGCTTCTTGAGGTCCACGTTGCCCTTGAAGGGGAGCTCGGCGTGGGGGTCGTGCGCCTCGTCGACGATCACGTCGTGGAAGATGCCGCCGTTGAGCTCGATGTGGGCGCGGGTCGTGGTGAAGTACATGTTGCCGGCCACGGACTGGCCGGGCTTGATCCACGCCTTGGACAGCAGGTTCTCCGCGCCGCGGCCCTGGTGGGTGGGCACTAAATAAGGAAAGCCGTACACGTCCTTGATCGCGGCCTGGAGGCGCTCGAAGCTCTCGCTGCCCGCGTAGGCCTCGTCGCCGATCATCATCGCGCCCCACTGGGCCGCGCTCATCGCGTTCGTCCCCGAGTCGGTGAGCAGGTCGATGTACACGTCGGCGCTGCGCAGGAGGAAGGTGTTGTAGCCGGCCTCGGCCAGGCGCTTGCGGCGCTCCGCCTCGGGGAGGAGGTGGATCGGCTCGATCATCTTGATGCGGTACGGCTCGGGCAAAAGGCGGAGGGAGGGGGTAGCCATAGTGCTAGTGCCCTTGCAACAAAACGGCCCACCGCCCCCGGGGAAAACCCGCCGATTTTATTTTTCCATTCTCTCGACGAGGGTTTTGCGCAATGAGTTGCTCAAAACCCCCGAGGGAGAAATGCCATCCGCAAAAGAGAGGACCTCGGGCGGCGGGACGGCTCAGGCCGCCTGTTGCTCGAGGGTTTCCCGCGTCATGAGCAGGTCGTCGGTCCAAATCCCGTCCATGCCCTGGCCGAGGAAGAAGCGCACGGCGTCGGGCTCGTTGGCGACGCCGCCGCTGACCGCGACGCCGCGCGCCTTGGCCTTGCGCACCTCGCCGGGCAAGTCGTACAGCGCGCAGGCGGCGCGGTAGAGGACGCGCGTGAGCCTGCCGTCCCAGCCCAAAGAGATGGCCTCCGCGCCCAGGTCGCAGGAGGCCTGGGTGTCC
>JAMPYD010000302.1 GCA_023700845.1 Elusimicrobiota bacterium
ACTCCCCGAGCTGGGCCGCGCCCGCGCGGGGGGGCAAGGCGACCTGGGCCTTCGTCCCGAACGTGACGAGCCCCGCCTCGTCTCCCTGCGCCAGCGCCAGCCACGCGATCGCGGCCGCCACCCGCCGTCCGAGGTCGAGCTTCGACGCCCGCCCCGCGCCCGCGTAGGCCATCGACCCGGACACGTCGAGCAGGACGAACACCGGGATGCGGTCCTCGGCGCGGAACTCCCGCACGTAGAAGCGATCGAGGCGCGCGTACGCCTTCCAGTCGATGCTGCGGGACTCGTCGCCGTACGTGTAGGGCCGGTGCTGGGCGAAGTCTCTCGAGTGCCCGCGCGCGAGGGTGCGGTGCTTGCCCGGCGCGCCGGACAATCCCGAGGCGCGCCTCGGGGACAGGCCCAGGCCTTTCAGCCGGGCTTGAGACGCGGGATCAAGCCACCGCATCTAACAGGCGCGCGATGAGGTCGTCCGCCTGCACGCCTTCAGCCTCGGCCTGATAGTTCAACACCAAGCGGTGCCTGAGCACCGGCTTGGCCACGCGCGCCAAATCCTCGTCTGAGGCCACGAGCCGTCCCTCGAGCAGGGCCCGCGCCTTCGCCCCCAGCACGAGCGCCTGCGAGGCCCGGGGCGACGCGCCCCACGACACCCACTGCTTGACGCTCTCCGACGCGAGCGGATCCTTCGGCCGCGTCGCCCGCGCCAGCCTCACCGCCCGATCCACCACCGGCGCCGGCACCGGCACCCGCCTCACCAGCTCCTGCAGGTCGAGCACCTCCGCCGCCGTCAGCACCGGCTTGAGGTCGGGCACGCCCGCCCCCGTCGTCTCCGTGACGATGCGCCGCTCCTCCTCCAAGCTCGGGTAGCCGAGCAAGGACTGGAGAAAAAACCGGTCGAGCTGGGCCTCGGGCAGGGGATACGTCCCTTCCTGCTCGATGGGATTTTGCGTGGCCATGACGAAAAAGGGCCGCGGCAGCGCGAACGTCTGGGACCCGGCGGTGACCTGGCCTTCCTGCATCGCCTGGAGCAACGCCGCCTGCGTCTTCGGCGGCGTGCGGTTGATCTCGTCGGCCAGCACGAAGTTGGCGAACACCGGCCCCTTCACGAACCTCAGCGACCGCGCCCGCGTCACCGGATCCTCCTGCAAAATCTCCGTGCCCGTCACGTCGGACGGCATCAGGTCGGGCGTGAACTGCACGCGCGAGCTCTGCAGATCCAATATCCGAGCGAGGCTCGTCACCAACAGCGTCTTCGCCAGACCGGGCACGCCCTGGAGCAGGCAATGTCCTTTCGCGAACAGGGCGATCAGCACCTCCTCGACCGTCCCTTCCTGGCCGACGATCACGCGTCCCAGCTGGTCGAGTATGGCGGCGCGCGCCGCCCTCAGGCGCTCCGCTTTCTTGACGTCGTCCTTGGACTCGCTCATGCGGGTAGATTAGCGTTTTTACGACGCAGGCTCCAGCGCAGCAGGAGAAAGGCCCCGAACGCCGCCGCCGCGGCCGCCACGCCGAGCGCCGCCTTGCGCAGAGGCAGCTCCTTCTCGATCGGGATCTTCGGCGTCGACGCGAGCAGCCCCGGCACCGACGTCGGCCCCGCCTTCAGCGCCGCGAGCGCCCCGGGCAGAAGCTCGTCCGCCGCCGGCCCGCGCCCGAACAGCTGATAACCCCAATACCCCCAGGGGAGATAGCCGACCGACAGCTTCTCTCCGCCCTGGCCCGGCGCCCACGAATACACGCCGACCGGTCCGGCCGCCGTCGGGGCATTGCGCAAGGGCGCCGTCTGCGCCGCCGGCACGCCCGCCGACGCCGCGGTCAGCTCGCGCACGATCGCGGCCTGCTCACCGGGCTTGGTCGCCTCCGCCTCCGACAGCTTCTGAAACAAGATCTCCGACCCCGACCCCTGGACCACGAGCACGAAGCCCTTGGCCGCCTCCGCGTCGAGCAGCGCCCTCGACCTCAATCCTCCTCCCAGCGCCAGCTCGAGCTGGCCGTCCGTGCTCCGCGCCACCCCGCGGCTCTGCACCGCTCCCTCGACCCGTCCCACCTGCAGGGCCCCGATCAGCGAATCCAGCATCGCCTCCGGCGCGGCGCTCATGAGCACCGCCAGGTACGGCGCGCTTCCCGCCGCGAACAGGGCGATGACGATCCGCTCCTCCCCGGCCAGCTGAGCCCGGATCATCTGGGCCTTCAAGCCGTTGCGGAACACCTTCGTCTCCACCCTTCCCGTCGAGCGGTAGTCCTGGGCGGTCGCGTCGCGCAATCCACCCAGCACGTCGTTGAGATAGCCGCGCACGCCCGCGGGGTTGTCGAGCGGCGCCGACGGCGCCCGCTTCACCATGAACGAGCTCGTCTCCGGACCCTTCAGCGCGATCACGGCGTTGCGCGCCTTGCCCTCCGCGGTGACGTCGCGCCAGCCGGGAGGGGGGTCTAATACGGGAACGGCGGCCTGCGCCAGGGCCGCGAGCAATACGGGCGCGAGAGCGGGGAGTAGTCTCATCGGGAAGCGTAGTTTATCAGCCTCGGGACACGCGCGCAAGCGGCGCGGGAACGGCGCTAATAAGACACAGGCTCGCCCCTCCGGCCAGCAGGTGCTTGACCGTATGACCGCTCAGCGCCGCCGCCGAAAAAACCTCCCGATCGTACACCTCGAAGAACTTGGCCGCCGCATAGAGAACCAACGCGGCGACGAGCGGCCTCGTGCTCAGGTATTTCCTCGGATACAAGACAAGAATCACGGGCATCAGCATCAGCGGCAAAAACTGGACAAGCAAATAAGGCCTGAGGTCGTCGCTCCACGCCCAATACACCGCGCTGGCGAGGCCGGCGACGATCAGGGGCGCCAATGGGCGCGCGCCGGTCAGGACGCGCTCCTCCAGGAGCATGGCGAAAAAGGCCATGAACGCCACGGTCATCGGCAGGCGGTCCCATACCAAAGTGGGGTTCGACGGGCTCAGGTGATAATACGCCGAACCGACGCTCACCAGAAGCACGCCCGCGCACAGCGTCGTATACGCGCGCTCTCCTCCGGGCTCCGCCAGGCGTTTCCTCCGCGACAGGCCGTAGACTCCGGCGATCAGGAAAATGAAATTCGAGGCCACGTCCGCGAAATTGGGAATTCCGGCGAGGGCGCGCGTGTCGGCGAACAGGTGATAAGCGGGGTCTTGGGGGATGGGGGCGTGGAGAAAAGTCGCGATGACCGCGAAAGCGGCGATACCAAGAAGAAGGGCCGTCGCGGGGCGCGGGGGGGTCACTCCTTGCTCACGCGCTCCTTAAACACCGCTTTGCGGGGCGCGGGGAGCTTCACGTCCTTGGGCAGTTCCGGGATCAGCCGCCGCATCTCCTCCTCGGGCAGGCCGAGG
This sequence comes from Elusimicrobiota bacterium, assembly GCA_023700845.1. Classification (GTDB taxonomy): domain Bacteria; phylum Elusimicrobiota; class Elusimicrobia; order UBA1565; family UBA9628; genus GWA2-66-18. Next base: position 3,357 of record JAMPYD010000302.1, read on the forward strand.
CGGATCAGGCGCCAGCGGTCTTTCGCGCGTTCATTTTTTATCGCGAGCATGTGGCCGAGAGAGGTGATCGTGCCCTTCTTTCCTTCGGCGGTCGTGGTGAGGGGGATGATGGCGAAGATGTGGGGGCCGCCTTCGCGGAGGAGCTTGGGCTCGCCGGCGGCGTAGTCGACCTTAGTGAAGCCCTTGGCGTAGAGCGCGTTGATCTCGCGGCCGAGAAGAGCGGGGAAGGCGGCGCGGGCTTTTTCGGGGCCGCCGAGCTGTTCGACCCAGGCGGGGTGGCCGTGGGTGATGAGGGTGTCGGCTTTGCCGGAGCGCATTTCGGATATGACGGACTTCATCAGATCGTTCAGTTCGAGGAGGGAGAAGTCGTCCTTAGACCGCGCGGGGGAGGCGAGAAGGAAAATGAGGAGTGAGAGAAGGGGTGCGCGGCGACAGCGGCGGTGC
>JAMPYD010000303.1 GCA_023700845.1 Elusimicrobiota bacterium
AGGATTCCTAAGGCTTTCATCGCTTCGTCTCCGTGGTGAGGAATGATTCGGCCGCCTCGAGGTCCTCGGGGCGGTCGACGTCGAGGGATTTGGAAAGGGTTATGCCCACGACGGCCGCGCCGGAGGCGACGAGCTGCTGAAGATAATCTCTCAGCCGAGAATGCCGTTCGGCGTTGGGAATCGCCGTCGCGGCCGATCGAGTCATGTAGTAAAGGCCGCAAGTGACGGCGTTCTTATCCTTGGCGTCGGCGCCCAGCGCCGTGACGCGGCCCTTCGCGTCGGTGTCGGCCCACAAGGGTTTCTCGTCGTCGACATGTAATGTCAAAGCCAGCCCAGCCGCGGCGTTCGCCGTTCGGCATTCGGTGATGAACCGCGCGACGTCCTCGGGGCTGATCAAGGCGTCCACGGTGCTCACCACGAACTCCTCTTCCGTTTCCGCCAACCGGAGGGACACCAGCCGGAAGGACTCGAAAGACGAGGCGGTATCCGCCGTGACGAAATCGAAATTCACGTCGGGAAAAGCCGCGGCAAGATAGGGGGCGACCTTGCCTCCGCGAGAGTTGGTCAGAACAACGATGTCTTTGCACCCCGCCGAGCGCAATCCGACGACCACCCAATGGATGAGCGGCTTCGCCGCTATGCGTATCATCGGCTTGATCTGCCCGGGATGGCTCGCCGACAGCCGTGAACCTTCCCCCGCGGCGATGATCGCGGCCTTCATCGGAGGACGCCCTCGAGCTCGACGACCGAGCGGATGGTCCAATCCTGGCCGGCGTCGGGAGCCTTGTCGGCGAGGGAGATCAGGGCCCGCTTCATCCCGACGCCCTCGGCGCCTTTCATGTCGCGCTTGATCGAGTCGCCGACCATGACGCAGTCCGCCGGGTCCGCGCCGACGGCCTTCGCGGCGTGGAGGAAGATCGCGGCCTCGGGCTTGATCACCCCGAGCACCCCCGAGTCGGCCACGACGGTGAAGTACGGCCGCAGCCCCTCGGCCGCGAGCAGGCCCTCGAGGTTGCCGTAAAAATTGGACACGACGCCGAGCCGGTAGCGCTCGGAGAGGCGTCCGAGCACCGGGGCCAGGCGCTTGAATTGGCCGCGGCAGTCGGCGACGAAGCGGTCCGTGATGGGATCGATCAGGTCGCCCCGGTCCGGGGCCGCGGCCTTGATCACGTCCGCGACCTGCAGGCGCACGGTCTGCGCGAGGTCCAGGCCCTTGAGCGCGTGGCGGGTGTGCAGGTTGTCGTCCGAATCGTAGAAGGCCCTCTCGAGCCTCTCCGGGGGTACGTTCAAACCGGCTTCCTTATAAAGGGGGAGGAAGCGCTCGAGCCAGGTGGTTCCGTCGGCGTCGAGGGTCCCCCCGTAGTCGAACAGCAAGGACTTCATCCCGAGATTATACTTAATAGCGTGTTCGGGCCGGCAGGCGTCGGCGTCGCGTTTCCATGACAGGCCTTGACAAGGTTGGGTAAACCTGTTATAAATCCGTGCCGCACAAAAACGCGCCGAGTCCGACCTCCCGGGGAATACGGGGGGGCGTCGGCGCTTTTTTATCGGCCGGTTGGCGGTCGAGCTGGATTTCAAGGAGATAAATGCCTAAGATCGAAGCGGTCAAGGAGAAGCTCGGGGCCCTGAAAGGGCTCGCCGAGATGTTCCTCGGCCCCAAGGACGTCGTCGGCATCGACGTCGGCTCCTATGCGGTCAAGGTCGTCCTCTTCAAGCTCGAGGCCGGCGCGTACCAGCTCAAGGCGTGGGGCCACCTCCCCCTCGGGGCGAAGGCGGACGCGGGCCCGGACGAGAAGAAGGCGGCCGTGATCAACGCGCTGCGCGCCTTCTTCATCGAAAAGGGCGTCAAGATCAAGGAGGCCGCGACCTCCTTGTCCGGGAACGCGGTGATCGTCCGCTACGTCAAGTTTCCCCGGCTGACCCGGGCCGAGCTCATGTCGACGTTGGCCACCGAGGCCGAGCCGTTCATCCCTTTCGACATCAACGAAGTCCAGCTCGGCTTCCACATCCTCAGCGAAATCGTCGAGGACGGCCAGAAGAAGATGGAGACCGTGCTCGTCGCCGCCAAGCGCGACCTCGTCGTTCAGCGCCTCGAGATCCTCCAGGGCGCCGGGCTGACCCCGGCGATCATCGACGTGGACAGCTTCGCGCTCGAAAACGTCCACGAGAAGACCCGCGACCCGAAGGAGGGCCCGGGCGCCACGCTGTACCTGAACATCGGCCACATGGTGACGAATCTCTCGATCGTGGAGAACGGGGTCACGCGCGTCGTGCGCGACATGTTCATATCCGGCAACACGATGACGAAGGCGATCATGAAGGCCTTCCAGTGCGACGCGGCCAAGGCCGAGGAGCTCAAGCACTCCCGCGGCGTGTTCGTCGACCCGGCGGAGAAGGAGAAGGCGCTCGCCGACGGCGACCGCGACGGCCTCGGCGTCTCGCAGGCCGTCGGCCAGGTCGCGCGCGACCTCGTCGCCGAGGTCCATCGCTCCGTCGACTTCTACCTCTCACAGGGGCCGGACCGGTCGATCGGCCGCATCATGCTCACCGGCGGCACGGCGCGCCTCAAGAATCTCGACAAGCATCTGGCCCAGGAGCTGAAGGTTCCCGTGTCCGTCCTCAATCCCTTCACGCTCTCCAAGGGCGGCGACGTCGTGCCCGAAGCGCTGGCCCCCGCGTTCGGCGTGGCGGCGGGTCTCGCGCTCCGTCAGAACAGGGACTGGGAATAGCGGCGCCATGATCAAGATCAACCTCGTTCCCGCGGAAATTCTCGCCAAGGCCAAGCAGCGGCAGCTGCTGCTGCAGGCCTCCGTCGTCGGCGGCCTGCTGGCCCTGGTGCTCGTCCTCGTCTCCGTCGGGCACTGGTACGGCAAGCGCTCGCTCGAGATCGAGCTGGCCACGAACGAGGCCGAGCTCAAGCGGCTCGACGCGGTCGTCAAGCAGGTCGAGGAGCTCGAGAAGGCCGCCGCCGCCGTGCGCGCGCGCCTCAACGTCATCGAGGATCTCCTGCTCGGCCGGGCGTTCTACCCCGTGTTCATGTCGGAGTTCGCCCGCTCGGTTCCGGCCGGCGTCCGCGTGAACTCGATGACCACCTCGGCGACGACTCCGGGCACGGTCAAGCTCACGATCACCGCCATCGCGAACTCCAACGAGGACATCGCGGCCTGGGTGACGACCCTCGAGAAGAACGCCAAGTTCGGCATGATCGAGCTCGGGGCCGTGACGGCCTCGGGCACGAGCTTCGCTTTCGCGATCACGTCGACGTACACGAGCAAATAAAATGGCCATGCAACTCACGAAGCAGCAGCAGCAATACATCGGCGCCGGCGCCGTGCTGTTCGTCGTCTTCATCGGCCTGTACGTCAAGTTCTTCTGGCTGCCGATCGCGGCGGCCAAGGCCGAGGCGACGGCGAAGATCGAGGCGATCGAGGCCAAGATCGTCAAGGCCAAGCAGCAGGCGGCCCGCCTCGAGCGCCTGCAGGCCGAGATCGCGAGCCTCAACGAGCGCGCGGCCGAGGCCGAGAAGCGCCTGCCGAAGACGAAGTCCGTGCCCGACATCCTGCTGACCCTGTCGGCGCTCGCGCAGAAGCATCGCGTGTCGATCCAGAGCTTCTCGCCCGGGCCGATGCGGAGCCAGACCTACTTCATCGAGCTGGCCTACCCGCTGTCGATCAAGGGCTCCTATCACAACATCGGCCGGTTCCTCGCGGCGATCTCGCTCGAGGAGCGCATTTTCAACGTGAAGGACATCAACTATCCGTCGGCGGACGCGGTGGGCGACATGA
>JAMPYD010000304.1 GCA_023700845.1 Elusimicrobiota bacterium
GCCAAGGTCGGGTAGTGAACGACCGGGGGCACGCGCGCGGGAAGCAGGCGGAGGCTCATGCGACCCTCATCTTAGGATTGAGGGGCGGCGGCGAAATAGTCTCGAGTCCGCCCGGGCTAAGAATCCCCGGGCGGGGCGGCCAGGTTTGCTAAAATGACGCTCATGAGCGTGAACATGGCCGACGTGTCGGCGAAGCAGGTCACCGCGCGCCGCGCGGCGGCGGTCGGAACGATCCGCATGGGCCGCAAGGCCTTTGCGATGCTGAAGGGCGGGCGTCTCCCGAAGGGCGACGCGATCAGCCTCGCCCAGGCGGCCGGCGTGATGGCCGCGAAGCGAACGCCGGACATTTTGCCTTTGTGCCATCCGATCGCTCTCGACTCGGTCGACGTGGAAATAACTTTGGATGCATCGTTACCTGGAGCGCACGTCCGGTGCACCGCCGCGGTAGCGGCGAAGACGGGCGTCGAGATGGAGGCATTGACCGGCGCGAGCGCCGCGTTGCTGTGTCTTTATGATGTGTTGAAGCCCGTCGATCCGGTTCTCGAAATAAGCAATATCCGTTTGGATTATAAATCAGGTGGTAAGAAGGGGTTTTGGACGCATCCCCAATCCGTTAAAACGCCGCCGAAGGCGGCGAAAGTCGTGAGGATTGGGACCGCCGCCGTGATCACGGTGAGCGACCGCGCCTTTAAAAAGATTTACCGCGACACGTCGGGACCGGCTTTGGCCTCCGGCCTTGAACGAATTGGGTTCTCGGTTAAAAAGCGCATTATAAGCCCCGACGACCGAACGACGATAGAAGGTCATATTCGCCGCGCTGCGCGCGGCGTCGACGTTGTTGTTCTCACCGGCGGTACGGGCCTCTCCTCCCGGGACGTAACCCCCGAGGCCGTTGCGGCGGTCTGCGACCGCCTTATCCCTGGAATCGGAGAATCGCTCCGTTCGTCCGGCGGCCCGGCCACCGCGGCGTTATCCCGCTCCGTTGCAGGTCAACTCGGCAAGTGCATCGTCGTCGCCTTGCCCGGAAGCAACGGCGGCGTGCGCGACGGTTTAAGCGTCCTGGCGAATCTTCTTCCCCACGCGGTCCATATCGCCCGCGACGGAAAACATTAATGATCCCGTACGCCGAGGCCCGCCGCCTCATATCCGAAGCGGCGCTCGCGCGTCCCCCGCTTCCCGAGGAGAACGTTCCGCTCAACGAGGGCCTCGGCCGGGTCTGCTCCTCCGAATTGTTCGGGCGCGAACCCATCCCCCCGTTCGACAACTCGTCCATGGACGGCTACGCCTTGGCCCACGCGAGGGCTTTCGGCGCCTCCGGCGCCCCTTTGACCTTGCCGGTCCTGGGCACGATCCTCGCCGGAGACCCGCCGCTGTGCCGGGCCGAGTCGGGCGTGTGGAAGATCATGACCGGCGCCCCGATTCCCGCCGGGTGCGACGCCGTCGTCCCCGTCGAGCAGGCGCGCGAGCTGGACGGCGGCCGCGCCGTCGAGATCCTGAAAACCCCCAACGAGGGCGACTTCATCCGCCGCGCCGGACGCGATTTCGGCGCGGGCGCGCAGGTCTGCCCCGCCGGAACCGTGCTGACGCCCCGCCACCTGATGGCGCTCGCCGCCGTCGGCATGACCGAGATCCCCGTCCGCCGCAGGCCCCGCGCGGCGCTCATCGCGACGGGCCGGGAATTGACCGCGCCCGGCAAGCCCCTGGCGCCGGGCAAGATCCACGACGCCTCGTCGGCGTACCTCGCCGCCGAGTGCGCGCGCCTCGGCTTCGCCTTCGATTTTCACGGCATCATCGCCGACGACGAGGACGCCTTCGCCTCCCGCCTGGACTACGTCCTCGACGAAGGCTACGACGTCGTGCTCACCACGGGCGCCGTCTCCATGGGCGACAAGGACTTCATCCCCGCCTCGCTGAAATCCTTGGGCGCCAGGACGATTTTCCACAAGACCGCGATACGCCCCGGCCGCCCCATACTGTTCGCCGAGTTTCCCGACGGGCCTTTCATCTTCGGATTGCCCGGCAATCCGGTCTCGACCGTCGTCGGCATGAGATTCTTCGTGACGCCGCTCCTCCGTGTATTGCTGGGCCAGCCCGAAGAGTCCCCCATTCGTAGCCGTTTGAAATATTCAGTCGATAAGCCTGAGGGTCTCCGTTGCTTCTATAAAGCCAGGCGTCACGAGCTGGGCTCGATCGAGATCCTCCCCGGCCAGGCCTCCTTCCAGATCCATTCGTTGTTGTCCGCCGACTGCTGGGCCGTCCTGCCCGAGGAAGGCGAGCAGATGAAGGCCGGCGCCGAGGTGGACGTCTATGAAGCGTAAAATCGAGCTGTACGGCCGCCTGCGCGACGCCGGCCTCGGCTCCTCCGTCGTGATCGACGCGCCCAAGCCCGCGACCGCCCGCCAGGCCCTGTCGCTTCTGAAGTCCGCGTTCGGCCCGAAGGCGGCCCTTCTCGCGGGCTGCGTCCTCGCGACCGACGACGAGGTCCTGTCCTCCTCCGACGAGCTGCCCTCCGGCCGGCTGGCGCTGCTCCCCCCCGTATGCGGAGGCTGACCTTCGTGACGGCGTCGCGCCTGGACCCCGCGGCCCTGTGCCGGGCGGTGGCCTCGCCCCGGCACGGCGCGCTGGCCTCGTTCGTCGGCACCGTGCGCGCCGTCCACGCCGGCCGCCGGGTCAAGGCCGTCAGCTACGACTGCTTCGTCCCGCTGGCCGAGAAGGAGCTGGCCCGCATCGCCGCGGCCGCCGAGAAGCGCTGGCCGGTCCGCGTCGCCGTCGCCCACCGCACCGGGCGCCTCAAGGTGGGCGAGGCCAGCGTGGCCATCGCCGCCGGCTCCGGCCACCGCGCCGAGGCCTTCGAGGCCTGCCGCTTCGTCATCGAGGAGATCAAGCGCCGCGTCCCGGTCTGGAAGAAGGAGCACTACGACAAGGGCGACGGCCGCTGGCTCGCCGGCTGCGCGCTGCACCGGTCGCGCCCGTGAACAACTTCGACCGAATCCGCCTCGGCGTCTCCCTCGGCGTGCTGCTCGCCTGCGCCGCGGCCGAGCGCCTGCTCCCGCGCCGCGTCCCCACGGCGCCCGCGGGCCCGCGCTGGGCGGCGAACCTGACCCTCGCGGCGATGGGCTCCCTCGCCGTGCGCCTGCTCCTGCCGATCACCGTCGTCGAAGCCGCCTACCGCGCCGAGGCGGTCCAGTTCGGCCTCCTGAACCGGTGGTCCATCTACTTCCCGCTGAAGTTCGTCCTGTCTTTGCTCCTGCTCGACCTGCTGATCTACTTCCAGCACCGCCTGTTCCACTGGTCCCCCGCCCTCTGGCGCCTTCACGCCGTGCACCACACCGACCTCGACCTCGACGCGAGCTCCGGCGTGCGCTTCCACCCCGGGGAGATCCTGCTCTCGGCCGTCGTCAAAATGGCCGGCGTCGCCCTGCTCGGCGCGCACTTCCTCGCGGTCGTCGCCTTCGAGATTATTCTCAACGCGACCTCCCTCTTCAACCACGCGAACATCCGCCTCGGCCCGCTCGACGCCCTCCTGCGCCTGGTCGTCGTGACGCCGGACATGCACCGCGTCCACCACAGCCCGAGCCGCGAGGAGACCGACTCGAACTTCGGCTTCAACGTGCCCTGGTGGGACCGGCTGTTCGGCACCTACCGCGCCCAGCCGCGCCAGCCGCACGAGACGATGGCGCTCGGCCTCGACGGGGCGCGCGACCCGGAGAAGCTCGACCTCTTCGCCCTGCTCGGGCGGCCGTTCAAGAGGGCGGCGTGAAGATCCGCTGCGAGCTCACGTTCA
>JAMPYD010000305.1 GCA_023700845.1 Elusimicrobiota bacterium
TCTTGGCCTGGAGCTCGACCGGCAGCAAGGTCAAGGTCGCGCGCGCGATCTCGGGCTTCAGGTAGCTCAGCACCACGGTCACGAGCCACGGCTCGTCCTGGCGGACGAGGAAGAGGTTCGCGAGGCGCTTGAAATTCTCCTCGGTGATGTACGTGAACGGCTCGAACTTCTTCATGGCGTCCTCATCCTCCTCCGGGGGCGCCGGAAGCGGCTCCGGCGGCTTGCGTCCCAGCATGATATCGAGCTCGCCCTTCGTGAGCTCTTCCAAAGTGTCGTCGTTCTCGTCCTCGCCGTCCTCGCCCTTGTCCTCGGCCTTGTTGAGGACCTCGAACTCGCCCTTCTTGGCCTCGCGCAGCGCGGCGACGTACTGCGAGAAGAAGCGGCGCAGCGGGCCGAACAGGAACGAGAGGAACAGCAGGAGCAGTAGAGCATACAGCAGCGGCAAATAGACGGACGGCTTCTTGAAGTCCTCGCGCCAGTCCACGAGCGGCGGCTTGTCGAACTTCGTCGGCCGGAAGACGACCTGATCCTGCGCGAGCTTGTACTGGCCCATCGCGTCGACGATGCGCTCCCGCACCTGGGACAGGCGCGCCGCGTCCTTGACCGGGTCGAGCACGGTGTCGTCGTGGATCACGGTGACCTGCAGGCGCTTGAACACGGGCTTGACCGCGAACCGCTCCTCCTGCACGCCCTTCATCTGCTGCGCCTGCTGGGCCTGGCTCGCCTCGGGGCGGTCCGGCGTCTCGGGGCCCTGCGTGATGGTCTTCGGCTTGGGAATGCCGGGCAGCACGAACGTCGTCTGCATGCCGCCCTTCGGGCCCGGCGCCTTCTCCTTGTACTTCTCGGACACGCCCATGCCCGAGCGCATCGACTCCTCGCTCTCGAGCTTGACCTCCATCTCCACGTCGACGAACGGGGCGGCCTTGCCCTTCCCGAGGATCGGATCGAGCACGTCGCGCTGGATCTTCGTCTCCGCGTCGGCCTTGATGTGGTTCTGCTCCTGGAGCAGCCCCAGGTTGGGCGACACGACGCCGGCCGCCGCCGGCGAAGGAGCCGACGACAGCAGCGCGAGCAGCGCGGCGATGATGGACGCACGCATTCGATGATGAGTGTAAGGGGGCCCTGTTACAGATTCAAGGCATAAAAACAAACGAAATTTACGAACGGAACGGATAAACCACAAAGACACCAAGTCACCAAGAACGGCGACGGAAGAGAAGTTTAACGACAAAGGCCGTATGCCGTTACCATCTCTTTCGTTTTTCTTTGTGTCTTGGTGTCTTTGTGGTTCCATCCGTTCTTTCCGTTACTGCCGGATGGACTGGAGGAACTCGCGGACGGAGCGGTTGTTCGGATCGATCTCGAGCACGCGCTTCCAGACCGCGACGGCCTTGTCCTTCTGCTCCATCAGGAAGAACGCCGAGCCCATGATCTCGAGCGCCGTCACGTTGTTGGGCTCGAGGTCGAGGACGTCCTGGGCGCGGCGCACCGCGGCGTCGTACTTGCCGTCGTAGATGGACTGGCGCGCGTCGAAGACCTTCTGGTCGATGAACGTGAACTGCTCGGGGCCCTCGAGGCGGCGCGTCGGATCCGCGGCGCCCGCTTCCTTCTCGACCATGTTCAGCAGGCCGAGCAGCTTCTCGTCGCGCGGGTTCTTGTTGTAGGCGTAGCGCAGGGCGTTGACCGAGACCTTGAGGTCGCGGCCGTCCACGTAGGCGATCGCGCCGCGGCGGATGAAGGTCACGTACTCCTCGCCGCCGCTCGCCTGGGGCACGAAGGCCGTCACGTTGTTCAGGCGGGCGATCATCGTGGCGACCTGCTTGTTGCCGGGGGCCGCGTCCTGGGCCTGGTTGAACTTCTGGGCCGCGAGCGCGAAGTTGCCTTCCTGGAAGGCCTCCATGCCCTGCTTGATGAAGTTCTTGACCTGCGACGTCGAGCGGTCGCTGCGCGACTGGCCGAAGCGGAAAGTGATCGAGAAGCGCGTCGAGGAGCCGAGGTCGTGAATGCCCTGCGCCACGTCGAGGGCGAAGCTCTTGAAGTTCAGGCCGAAGCCGAAGTCGGTCTCCTGGATCTTGGGCAGGCCGAGCAGGCCGAAGCGGAAGGCGAACCAGCGCGACACCCAGTACTCGCCGCCGAAGCGCATGTCGGTGTCGCCGTTGAGGACCTTGTTGATGTCGGCCGCGAGCGTCAGGCGGTCCTTGAACAGGCGCAGGGAGTTGCCGAGCTTGATGACGACCGGCAGCTTGTCGTCGGTGTCGCCGGTGCGCATCGCGAAGACGTTCTGCATGCCGAAGCCCAGGCGGTAGGCGCGGCCCATCGACTTCATGGCGCCGATGTCGAGGGTCTTGAAATTGTCCGAGGAGCCGCCGAGCTTGCGCGTGACCTGCTTGACGCCCATGCCGAAGCTCACGGTTTCGGTGACGCCCTTGCCCCAGGACAGGCCCATCGCCGACTGCGAGTCGGCGAAGGAGCCGCCGGACGTGATCGTCTGGGGCTCGTTGGTGGCCGGGTTGAGCTTCAGGTCGACCTGCTCGAAGCCGGGGTTGGCGAGCTGGGTCATGTTCAGCGCGAAGGTGGAGCCGCCCTTGGTGGGCCAGGCGAAGCTGGTGTAGGTGAGCTTCGTGCCCTGGAAAAGCGTGGCCTGCATGGTGGTGAATTCCTTGCGCTGGAGCTGGGCCAGGCCGGCCGGGTTCCAGTAGGCGGCGGTCGCGTCGTCCGAGATCGCGTAGTAGGCGCCGCCCATCGCCAGCGCCCGGCCGCCGGCGCCGTAGTTCAGGAAGGCGCCCGGGGTGCCGCCGGACTGGGCGGCGGCGGCGGTCGCCAGGGCCATAAAAACGCACGCGCGCGCCATGGTCTGTGCAAGCACCAACGCGCGCGCGCAGCGCACAGGGGACAAGCCCCTCGCAATTTTAGCGGGCATCACTATTCGGTAGCCTGACACTCCCCCCAAGACGGGGAGTCATGGCTTTGCGCCCCCGGCTTGCGCCGGGTTTGCCGTTATCGCCTGTTGGGCGCCTACGGGCACCGGACCGCCCGCTGGATCTCCAACCCCCTGATCCAAAAACGGTCCGGAAGCGCGAAACAGGATGCTACCTCACAAGTGTAACGGAATTGTTTCTTTTGTCAAGGCCCCCGAATGAGCGCTCTTACTATAGGGTCCCGGCCTCCGTCGTCAAACCGCCGTTTTCTCCGGGTCCGGGGACCTTTTTATGCCCTTATTGAGAAGCCGCTCCTTTCATCCGGGCGCCGATTCGAACGGCAACCCGGTCACAGGGCCTGGACAAGACATACCGGGCCTGATACACTCCGGGTAACATGTCCACTCCCGAGCAAGAGGCTCTGGATGCCCGCCGCAAGCGCACGATCTGGCTCATGGCCGGCGGGGCCGCGTCCCTGATCCTGCCCCTCCTCGGGGTCCTCTATATGAGGATGAACGAGGCGAAAACCGCCCGCCCCCCGGACAGCTCGGTGATGTTCGACCGGCGCGAGAAGGGCGAGGAGAAGGTCAACGTCTCGCAGACCGTCACGATCGTCAACCCGGCCGCGCCGGCGAACCCCGGCCAGTCGTCTCTGCCGGTCGCCGGGGGCATGACGATGACGCCGGCGCCCGGGGGCGGCTCTTCCCTCGATTTCGTCAAGGGCGGCGCGAACAACACCTATTTCCAGGACAAAGCCGCCGCGCCGGCCCCGGCGGCCGCGCCCCCGCCGACCGCCCCCGCCGCCCCGCCGGAGCCCGCCGCCGAGCCCGCTCCCAAGGCGGTCGCGCAAAAAGGCGGCAAGAA
>JAMPYD010000306.1 GCA_023700845.1 Elusimicrobiota bacterium
CCTTCAGACCACGACCGAGCGCATCAAGGCCCGGACCGGCCACCTGAAGGGCGTGAAGATCGCGATCATGGGCTGCATCGTCAACGGCCCCGGCGAGATGGCCGACGCCGACTTCGGCTACGTCGGCGGCGCGCCCGACTCGATCAACCTGTACGTCGGCAAGGAATGCGTGCAGAAGGGCATCCCCTTCGCCAAGTCCGACGACGCGCTCGTCGAGCTGATCAAGAAGCACGGCAAATGGGTCGAGCCCTAGGGCTCTTTTTCTTGGCGGCCCTCGCTGGGTGTTCTCCGCTCTACGCTTACCGCTCGGCCGCCGGCCATCTCGGCCTTCTTTGGCGCGAGCGCTCCATCGAAAAGACCATCGCCGATCCGGCGACCGCGCCGGGACGGCGCGAGCGGCTCAAAGTCGTCCTGGACGCGCGCCGGTACGCCGTCGAGCATGTCGCCCTCTCCCCCTCGCGCGACTACAAGGGCTGGACGCCCGTCGACGGCGCCGTCACTTGGCTGGTCTACGCGTGCCCGAAGGACTCGTTGACGCCGAAGTCGTTCTTTGGATTTCCGTACAAAGGCCATTTCCGGCGGGAGCAGGCTGAGCGCGAGGCGGCGGCCTGGGAGAAGAAGGGCTTCGATTCGACCGTGGTTCCCGCCTCCGCGTACAACACCCCGCTGCCGGTCTCCGATCCGCTGCCGTCGTCGGTCCTGGGCTACGGCCCCGGCGACCTGGCCGAGCTGATCATCCACGAGTTCACGCACGGGACGGTGAACACCAAGGACCAGTCCTTCAACGAGGCGATGGCGTCCTGGGTCGGCGAGCGCGCCGCGAAGGCGTATCTCGTCGAGCGCTTCGGCGACGCGTCGCCGGAGCTGGCCGACTGGGAGTCCGGCCGCGGGCGCGCCGAGACCTTGGCGGCGCTATTCGACGAGCTCGGCAAGCGGCTCGAGGACCATTACAAGAAGGGCGGCGGCGGACGCGAGGAGATCTTCGGGTGGGCGCGCGCCGAGGCGGCGAAGACCGGCCTCGAGCTCCCGGAGAAGCTCAACAACGCCGTCGTGGCCGCCCACCGGACCTACCGGGGCGAGCCCGCCCTGTTCGACGCGCTTCACGCGAAGCACGGTGCCGATTGGAAGAGGACAGTCGCCGCGCTGAAGGCGCTCGACCGACGCTCGCCGTGGGCGGCGCTGCGCGCCGGGGTCCGCGGCTATCCTTGAGGATAGTCGCGCTTCCGGTCCTCGACGATCTTCAGGACCCGCTTCTCGAGCTCCGGGAAATCGGGGGGCTTGGCCAGGCAGTCGGCCGCGCCCAGCAGCAGCGCGTCCTTCTTGAGGTCGGGGTCGAAATGTCCGGTGATCATGATGATCGGGGCCCCGGACTTGCGGGAGAGGCCGGCGATCGACTGCAGGCCGGTCGCGACGGGCATGTCGTTGTCGAGGAAGATGACGTCGAACTTCTCCTTCTCGACGAGGGCCAGCGCCTCGCGCGCGCTGGCGGCCCCGCGCACGACGAAGCCCTTCTCCGAGAAATAAAGGCCGAACGTGGCCACCACCTCGGGATGGTCGTCCACGACGAGGATCCGCGCCTTCGGTACGGCGGCCGGTTTGGGGGTCAAGGGGCCTTACTGTAATAAAAAGAGTAGTATCACGGCATGGCCGAACCTGAAAAAATCCCCGCCCGCTCCGCGGTTTCCTTCGTCGCCTGGGGCATCTTCATGCTCGCCTGCGCCGTCGTCTGGGCGGCCACGACCTCCTACGAGGGGCCGATTATCGCCCGCGGCTGCCTGATCTTCGCCGTCGCCTCGTTCTTCGCCGGGGGGGCGAACAAGAAGGGGCGCGCCGTCGTCGCCTGGCTGTTGGTCATGGCCGGCTTCGGGGGCTGCGTCGCCGGCGGCTGGATCGGCGCGCGGGGAAATAAAAAGCCCTCCGTCTCCGGAGGGCTTTCAACCGACGGTACCGTCAGCCGGCGTCTTAGTATTTGACCGAGCAGCCGTACGGGGGCGCCGAGGGCGTGGAGACCGGCTTGCCCGCCAGGGCCTCGTCGAGGGCCGCGGCCACGTGGTTGCGCGCGCCCTTGATGTCGGCGGGGTCGGCGCTGGGGTTGTCGTCGATGCCGCCCATGTAGATCAAGGCGCCCTTCTTGTCGACGACGAACATGTGCGGCGTCGTCTTCGCCGAGTACAGGCGGCCGACGTCCCCCGTCGTGTCGAGCAGGATTCCGCTCGACGACATGCCCGCGGACTTCAGCTCGCTCGCGGCCTCCGCGGGGGTCATGTGGCCTTCCTTGCCCTCCTTCGAGGAGATGACCGTGAACCACAGCACGCCCTTCTTGGCGTACTTCTTCTGCAGGCCCTGCATGTTCTTCGAGCCGTAGTGCTTGCGCACGAAGGGGCAGCGCTTGTTGAACCACTCGAGGACGACGAGCTTGCCCGCGGCGGCGGAGAGCGTGAACGGCTTGCCGCTCTGGTCGGCGAGCGTGAAGTCGGGCGCGGGCTCCCCGAGGCGCGGGGCGGCGTGCGCGGCGGCGGCCAGCGACAGGAGCACGGCGGCGAGGATCGTCTTCATGGTTTTTCTCCCAGCGTCTCGAGCACGAGGCCCGGCGTCAATATCTCGGGCAAGGTGACGGCCTCCCCGCCCTTCGGATAGACGATATAAAGTGGGACGCCCGCGCGTCCATGCCGCGCGAGTTCCGCCTCGATGACGGGATCCCGGTCGGTCCAGTCGGCCTTGAAGGCGAGGCCCTTCGCGAGCGCGGCCGCGACCTCCGGGCGCGAGAGGACGACGCGCTCGTTGACCTGGCAGGACAGGCACCAGGCGGCGGTGAAGTCGACGAACACCGTCCTGCCGCCCGCGCGGGCCTCCCGCACGGCCTCGGGCGACCAGGTCCGCCAGAGCGGATCGGCGGCGGCGGGCGCGGCGAGCAGGCGCCACAGGACCCACAGCAGCCAGGCGGAGGTCAGGAACATGGGAACGGAGAGCGCGCGCTTCATGCGCTCCATCCAGGCGCCGGGGCGCGGCAGGAAGCCGAGCAGGGCGGGCCGGGAGGCGAGGACGGCGTACGGCGCCGCGGTGCCGAGGCCGAGCGCGGCGAACACGGACAGCGCCTCCCACGCGGGCCGGGTCAGCGCCCAGCCGAGGGCGGCGCCCATGAACGGGGCGGTGCAGGGCGCGGCGACGACGACGGCGAACACGCCGGAGGCGAACGAGCCGTCGCCGGCGCGGCGGCCGAGGCCCATCAGCCGCGTGCCGACCTCGAACCAGCCGAGAAGGTTGAGGCCGATCGCGGCGAACAGGGCGGCCAGCGCGCCGACCACCCACGGCGACTGGAGCTGGAAGCCCCAGCCGAAGGTGGAGCCGGCCGCCCGCGCGGCGAGAAGCCCCCCCGCCAGCGCGAGGAAGGTCGTCACGACGCCCGCGGTGTAGGCGAGCGCGTGGCCGCGCCCGGGGCGCTCGAGGAGGCCCGTCACCTTGATCGCGAGCACGGGGAACACGCAGGGCATGAGGTTGAGGAGCAGGCCGCCCAGGAAGGCGAGCAGGAGATTGCGCGCGGCGGCGCCGCCCGCGCGCACCGGGACCGAGACGGAGACCGGCGCGAGTCCGGGGCGCACCAGGACGCCGGAGAGCGCGTCGAGGTCGGGGGCGCCGGGCGCCTTCGTCAAGGTGATCTCGGTGCGCGTCGGCGCGACCGACACGGCGCCGCGCGCGCCCTCGAAGGCGCCGTTCGCCGACGGGAAGAACTCGGCGAGCGGGTGCCGGCCGGCGATCTCGAGGATCACCCGGTCGC
>JAMPYD010000307.1 GCA_023700845.1 Elusimicrobiota bacterium
GACGCGAACGGCCCGGGCATGGCCGCGGGGCCGATCCGCGACCGCTCGGGGCGCGAGGTCGGGCGCCACACGGGACTGGCCTCGTACACGGTCGGACAGCGCTCGGGGCTGGGACTGAACGGACCGGAGCCGCGTTACGTGGTTCGAATTGACGCCGCCGCGAACGCCGTCGTCGTGGGCGGCGTCGACGAACTGCAGGCCAAGACGATCACGGTGGGAGCCCTCACTTTCAACGGCGAACGGAATGGGGGAACCTTCCGGGGCGAAGTGCGAATACGGCACCGCCATACGCCGGCTCCGGCTTCGATCGAACTGAAGCATGACGGAACGGCCGCCGTCCTTTTTGATGAACCCCAGCGGGCACCCGCGCCGGGACAATCCGCGGTGATCTATTCGGGCGACGTGGTCGTCGGCGGCGGAACGATACTGCGAGGTGAACCTTGAAAAAGCTCATTTTGACGGCGGTCGCGGCGCTGCTGACGGCGGGCTGCGGCGGGATGTTCGCCAAGGACGAGGCGGCGGAGGATTTCGCCAAGGAGACCAGCGCGAACGAGGCGCGGGTGAAGGAGGACCGGGTCCGCTCGAGCCTCGCCCAGCTCGAGGCGCGCCTGTCCGACTACACGAAGACCGAAAAGAAGATTCCCGCCAAGCTCGAGAAGCTCGTGCCGAAGTACCTCGCCGAGATCCCCTCGCTCGACCTTCCGGTCTGCGGGCGCGAGACCAGCAAGGTGGAGGTGTATCCGGCGGAGATCCTGCGCGACGGTCAGGTGGACGGCTCCCGCTTGCGCGGCACCGGCCGCTGGGGCTACGTCTTCACCGACGACCGGATCGTGATCTTCGTGGACTGCCTCAAGCCCTCGCTGCGCGGCGTGCCCTGGTATCAGGAGCGGGGCGTCTACTAGGAGTAGCGGCGGCGGAACTCGGCTTCGTCGCCGATCGGCGCGAGTCCTGCGGCGCGGCGCGCCAGGTGCGAGGCCATGCCCGCGCCGAGATACGACAGCGCGTGCAGCTCCCGCAGCAGCGGCTTCGTGCGCAGGAACTTCTTGAGCTCCGGCGAGGGCTGGGGCCAATGCGGGATCTCCTCGACGGGCCTGCCGTCCAGGGTCAGCAGGTGGGTCCGGCATTCGGCTCTCGAGCCGATCTTCCGGCAGGCGGCGTCGACGGCCGTCTCGGCCATCACCCGGTAGTCCGACATCTTGCCGCCGCCGATCGTGAGAAAGCCCGCCACCTCGTCGCGCGTCTCGTGATCGAACACCTCGAAATCGCGGGACAGGAGCTTCTCCGCGCCGGGCTGGCCCAGGATCGGGCGGGAGCCGACGATCGCCGAATCGTGCTTCTCCGGCCATGACCGGAAGTAGCGCTTGACCGAGCGGGTCAGGTAGCCGACCTCCTCGTCCGTCGTGCGCGTCTGGTCGGGGTCGAGCGGCCCGGGGATGTCCGTCGGCCCCACCCAGGTGCCGAGGGGGGAAGGCACGACGAAGACGTAGCGGGAGCGGTCCTCCGCCTCGAGCAGAAGGCCCACGGGGCTCAGCGCCTTGTTCTTATAGATGAGATGCGTTCCCTTCATCAGGCGCAGGGGCATGCGCACGCCGGCGAGCGTGGAGACCTTGTCGATCCAGGGGCCCGCGGCGTTGATCGTGATCCTGCCGCGCAGCTCGCGGCCGCCGGCGCTCACGCCGGCCACGCGCCTTCCTTCCTTCAGGACGCTCGTCACGGGAGTGTCGAGCATCACCTCGGCGCCGGCGGCCCTCGCCGACTCGAGCGTGCGGCGCGCGAGCCCCTCGGCGTCCACCCACCACTCGTCGAAGACCAAGGCGCCGAGCAGGCCCTCGGGCGCGAGGCCCGGCACGACGCGCAGGGCCGCCTCGGCGGTCAGGCGCAGGTGCGGGCGGCCGTACTTCATCGGCTGGAAGCGGTCGTACTGCTCGAACAAAGTCTCCACGGTCTCGAGGCCGCGGCTGTGGCCCCTGTACACCGGCCAGACGATGGGCAGGCGCGTGAGCAGGTCGCCGGCGGTGCGCACGATGTGGCCGGAGTCCCAGCAGGAGGAATGCGTGGTGAGGCGGTCGTAGAGCAGGTAGCGCACGCCGCCGTGGATCAGGTGCGTGGAGGCCGCGGTCGTGCCGCCGCCGGGCTGGCCGCGCTCGAGAAGGCAGACCTTCAAGCCCCGGAGCGCCGCGTCGCGGGCCACGCCCGCTCCGGTGACGCCGCCGCCGATGACGATGAGATCGAAATCGTTCATTCCAGCTCGAACTCCTGGCCGTACTCGGGGCATTCGACGCGGGTGATGCCCTCGGCCCTCAGTTTTTCCTTCAAGGCCGCGCGGTCCCCGGGGTCGCCGTGCACGAGGAAGATCGTGCGCGGGCGCGGGTCCAGGGACTTCATGAACCACATCAGGTCCCCCTGGTCGGCGTGGGCCGAGAAGGTGTGCAGGGTCTCCACGCGGGCCCACACCGCGTGCTCGAGGCCGAAGATCTTGACCTTCTTCGCGCCGTCCTGCAGGCGCCGGCCCAAAGTGCCCTCGGCCTGGTAGCCGACCATCAGCACGGTCGTCGTGTCCTTGTCGAGGTTGTTGCGCAGATGGTGCAGGATGCGCCCGCCCTCGCACATGCCCGAGGCCGAGAGGATGATCATCGGGCCCGCCTTCTCGTTGAGCGCCTGCGACTCGAGGGCGGTGCGCACGTAGCGGATCGCCTTGAAGTCGAACGGGTCGCCCTCGCGGGCCACGTAGTCCTTGAACTCCGGCGAGAAGGAGAAGCCGTCGAGGTGGCGGCTGAAGATCTCGGTGATGTTGACCGCCATCGGGCTGTCCACGTACACCGGGATCATCGGAATCTGCCCGCGGCGGATCATCTTCTCCAGGACGAAGATGATCTCCTGCGTGCGCTCGAGCGCGAAGCTGGGGATCAGGATCTTGCCTTTTTCGGCGACGGCGCGGTCGACGACCGTCTTCAGCAGCGATTCGACGCGGTCGACGGGATCATGGTCGCGGTCGCCGTAGGTGCTTTCGATGAGGAGGTAGTCGACCGTCTTGGGGACGTCCGGCGGGTCCATCAGCAGGCTCTTGCGCCGTCCCAGGTCGCCGGTGAAGAAGACCCGGCGCACGGCCTTGGCGGTTTTGACCTCGACCTCGATCATCGCCGAGCCGAGGACGTGCCCCGCGTTGTGGAAGCGGAATCGGACCTTGTCGTTGAGGGCGACCCAGGTCATGAACGGCCGGGGCGTCAGGCGGGCGAGGCAGGCGTCGACGTCCGCCTCGTCGTAGAGAGGCTCGATCGTCTCCTTGCTCCCCTGGCGCGCGTGGATCTTGTTGAAGAACGCGGCGTCGGACTCCTGCAGCCGCGCCGAATCCCGCAGCATGATCGCCGTGATCTCGAGCGTGGCCTCCGTGCAGTAGATGAGGCCCTGAAAGCCGCGCTTGACGAGGAGGGGGAGGTTCCCGCAATGGTCCACGTGCGCGTGGGAGAGCAGGACGGCGCCCACGTCCGCCGGGTCGAAGGGAATGTCCCGGTTCTTGGAGAGGGCCTCCTTGCGATGACCCTGGAACAGGCCGCAGTCGAGGAGGACCTTCAGCCCCTCCGCCTCGAGCAGGTGCCTCGAGCCCGTCACCTCGCCGACCCCGCCGTGGAATCCCAGCCTCATAAGCCAAGAGTGTACGAAATGGTAATGGTAGAATCAGAGGGTCATGTCTCGCGCCCGTTTCTATTTTCTCGCGGCCGTCGCGTTCCTCGCCGTCGGCGGCGGCTCGCTCGCCCTGCGCAAGCTCCTGGA
>JAMPYD010000308.1 GCA_023700845.1 Elusimicrobiota bacterium
CCGCGCGATCCTCGACCTTCGCCGTTACGACGCCGTCGCCTTCACCAGCGCGAACGCCGTCGATTTTTTCTTCCTGAGAGGACGCAAACTCCTCGCCGGGAAGCCGGTCTCTCCTCGAACCGTCGCGGCCGTCGGCCGCGCGACGGAAAAAGCCGTTTCCGCTCATGGCTGGGCTTGTTCCGTGGTGCCTGAAGACGCGCGCTCCGCGGGGCTCGTTCGAATCCTGCGCGTCCCGCGCGGCGCGCGCGTCCTGATTCCCAGAGCCGAGCGCGGCCTGGACACTTTGCCTCGAAGTCTTCGTAAATCCGGCGCCCGCGTCACCGTCGCCGCCGCCTACCGCACCGTTCCCGACCCCGAAGGCCTCCGCGTGCTGCGCCGCGCCCTCGCCCTCGGCGCCGACGCGGTCGCCTTCGCCTCCCCGTCGGCCGCCGTTCCCGCCGTCCCCGACCTGAAGCGGTCCCTGGCCGCCGCGGTCGCCATCGGCCCGACCACCGCGGCGGCCCTGCGCGCGAAGGGCGTGATCCCCGCGGCGGTCGCCAAGCGGCCCGACGCGGAGTCGTTCGCCCGCGCCGTCGTCGAGGGACTGAGAGGCCGCCCGTGACGCGCGCCGCCCTGCTCGAGACGGCGCTGCTGCGGGCCGGGAAAGTGCTGACCAAGCACTTCGGCAAGGTCGGCTATAAGCAGAAGCGCCGCGCCGACCTCCTCACGATCGCGGACCTCGAGAGCCAGAAGACGGTCCTCGACGCGATCAGGAAGAACTTCCCGCAGGACGATTACAAAGCCGAGGAGAACGAGGAACGGATCACGGGAGCGGAATATCTTTGGATCATCGATCCGCTCGACGGGACGACGAATTACGCGCATGGGTATCCGGCGGCGTGCACGTCGATCGGGGTGCTGAAAAACGGGACGCCCCGGCTCGGAGGGGTTTACGATCCGTTCCGGAAGGAGCTTTTCCTCGCCCAACGGGATAAGGGCGCTTTTTTGAACGGCAAAAGATTGGGCGTCTCGAAGACGGCCCGAATGGCGGACTCTTTATTGATCACGGGCTTTCCGTACGATCGCGCGGAGCGGGCCGATTATTATCTGGCGCACTTCAAATCCTTCATGATGCGGTCGCATGACGTGCGCCGGTCGGGCTCCGCCGCGCTGGACCTGGCGTGGATCGCGGCCGGGCGCGCCGACGGCTATTGGGAGCTCGAATTGAACCCGTGGGACGTGGCCGCGGGCGTGCTGCTCGTCGAGGAGGCCGGCGGCCGGGTCACCGACTTCGACGGAAAGCCCTGGAAGGACTGGACAGTCATGGGCAAGAGAACCCTCGCCACCAACGGTCGTATTCACGCCTCGATGCTCGCGACGCTTCGGAGGGCCCGATGAACGACGTCCTGATCCTGGCGGGCGCGCGAACGCCGTTCGCGGCGTGGAGCTTCGGTGCGACGGGGAGGGGGACGCCCGGCGGCGCGTTCAAGGAGCTCGATCCCCAGGACCTGGCCGCCGCGGCCCTCAAGGGGGCGCTGTCGGCCGCGAGCCTGGCGCCTCGCGACGTGAATTTCATCGCCTTCGGCAATATGTATCAGGTGGGACCTTACGGGTGCTACGGCGCCCGCTACGTGGGCCACCGCGCGGGCTGCCCGCCGGAGACCGCCGGCGTCGCGGTCGGGCTCGCCTGCGGCACCGGCCTGCTCGCCTTGACGACCGCGGCGGGCGCCGTCGCCCGCGGCGAGGCCCGGATCGCCGCCGCCGCGGGGGCGGACGCGCCGAGCCGCCTGCGGCGGGACATCTTCGTGCCTTCCTTCACGGACATCTCGTGCGGCAAGCACATCGCCAAGACCGCCGAGGAGCGCGCCGGCGAGGCGGGGCTGTCCCGCGCGGCGATGGACGCATGGGCGCTGCGCTCCCACGCGAAGGCGCGCGCGGCCGCGAGGCTGCGCGCCGCGGAGATCGTTCCCGTCGCCGGCCTCTCCGACGACGACGCGATTCTCGAGGCCCCCGAGGCCGCCCGCTTCGAGACGGCGAAGCTCCTGTTCAGCGACGGCACGACGACGATGACGCACGCCAACGTGCACGGGATCGTCGACGGCGGCGCCGCGCTGATCCTCGCCTCGCCGAAGGCCGCGAAGGGCCGCGCGCTCGGCCGGCTCGTGTCCTCCGCCCTGGTGGGAGTCCCGCCCGAGCGCATGGCCTACGCCGCCGTGCCCGCCGTCCGCCAGGCCCTCGAGCAGGCCCGCTGGCGCGCCTCCGAGGTCGACGTCTGGGAGATCAACGAGACCTACGCCGCCCAGGTGCTGCTCGACACGGCCGAGCTCGGCCTCGACGCGGAGCGCGTCAACCCCAACGGAGGCGCGATCGCGCTCGGCCATCCCTTCGGCGCGACCGGCGTGCGCCTCGTCCACACCCTTCTCCTCGAGCTCCGCCGCCGCTCCCGCCGCCGAGGCGTCGCCGCCATCAGCGTCGGCGGCGGCCTCGGCATCGCCGTCTGCGTCGAAAGCCTATAGCCCGGCCGGGCGGGTGCCGAGGCGCGTGAGCCAGACCGCGCCGAGGCCGAGCGTCGTGCCGCAGCACAGCGTCAGGAACAGCGCCAGGCCGAGGATGCCGCCGACGACGGGCAGCAGGCCTCCCGCGATCGAGATCGCCGCGGTCGCCGCCCCGGCGTAGCCGACCGCCTTGATCGTCGACGGGGCCGGGATCTCGAGGTTGAGGCAGGCGCGCCGCGCCATCAGGAGGAAGAACGCCCCCGTGCCCATGACGACCGCCGCCGTCAGCGCCGCGTAGGCGACGGGGATGAACGGGATGCCGATCACGGAGACGGCCAGCGCGAGCGTCCCGGGAACGACCGCCATCTCCACGAGCAGGCCGATGCCGAGGGCGCGCCAGAAATCGGCCGACGCGGCCGCGGCGATCGTCTCGACCTGGGAGGGGAAGAACAGGGTCGCGAGGAAGGGAAGCAGGCAGAGTCCGAGGAGAAAGCCCGAGATCAGGGCCTTTCGCGGCGCGCGGCCGCGCTTGGCGTGGCGGTCGGCCTTCATCGAGGCCATCGCGACGCCGGGCACCATCGCGCCGATCAGCGGCGAGCTGTAGTTGTGGACCTCGCCCTTGATCGTCGCGCCGGGCTCCCGCTCCAGCCGGCCGCCGAAGGCGGAGACCTCGCCCTCGATCGTGGAGGAGGAGCGCAGGATCAGGTCGCCTCCGAACGAGGAGACGTCGCCGCCGGCCGAGCCCGAAAGCTCCACGGGCCCGCCGAAGGAGGACAGATCGCCGCCGACGCGGCCCGAGACGCGCACCGGCCCGCCGAACGAAGAGCCCTCGCCGCGGCACTCGCCTTCGATCACGAGCGGCCCGCCGAACGCCGAGCAGTCGCCGGCGACCACGCCCTTGACGGTCACCGCGCCTTCCGCGGCGACGTCGCCGTCGACGGTTTCGCCTTTCTCGACGGTGTAGTCGCCCTTGCGCACGCTGCCGTTGTCGCCGCCGAGGCTCAACTTCAGCGCCCGGGCGGGAACGATCGCGGCGAGGACGAGGACGGCGGACAGCAATAGTCTGGTTTTCATGATTTGGCTCCGATCAGTCGGGTCTTGCGCGGGTGCGGCATCGAAATCGTGAGGAACAGCGCGGCGGCGAGCAGCGCCGCCGCCGAGAGCTCGGCGCCCGCCCGCGGCGCGGGCAGGAGGTGAAGCGCCAGGCGGCCGGCGAGCTCGAGGAGGGCGACGCCCTCGGCGGCGGCCGCCGCCAGGCGCGGGACCGAGAGCGACAGGCGCGCCGCG
>JAMPYD010000309.1 GCA_023700845.1 Elusimicrobiota bacterium
GCACGGCCCCGGTCGGGGATTTCGGCTTCGCGGCCAACACCGAGGTGTTCGCCGCGGCGTTCACCGCCTGGGCGGTCTGGGCCGCGAGCCGCGCGACGTGGGGCTTCGCCGCGCTGAGCGGCCTTCTGGCCGGCGCGGCCCTGATGACGAAGCAGACCGCGCTGTGGCCGGCGCTGGCCGCGGGCGCCTTCGCGGCGTGGCGGG
Organism: Elusimicrobiota bacterium; assembly: GCA_023700845.1. Lineage (GTDB taxonomy): Bacteria > Elusimicrobiota > Elusimicrobia > UBA1565 > UBA9628 > GWA2-66-18. The sequence continues at coordinate 205 of JAMPYD010000309.1, forward strand.
GGGGACGGAGGTGGGAGCCGAGGGCCGCGGCCGCGTTCGCCGGCGGCTGCGCCGCGGTTCCTCTTTTTTGGCTCGGCTACTTTTGGGCGCGAGGCGGACTGGGATTCTTCTGGGACTGCGTCGTCGCGGGAAACATGCGCTACGCCTCTCAGGCGGATTGGTCCGCGGCCGCGGAGCAGGCGCGCTTTTTCGCCGTCGACCTGGGGCCCGCCTTCCTGAAAGGGAGCTGGCCGGCGTGGGCGCTCGCGGCCTTCGGCCTGCGGGGCCTCGAGGCGAGGTGGGAAAACCGCGGCGAGCTGGCCGCGGTGCTGTGGCTCGCCGGGGGGCTGCTCGCCGCGGCGACGGGTCTTCTCCTCTTCCCGCACTATTTCCTGCAGGCCGCGCCCCCGCTGTGCCTCCTGGCGGCGTACGGGGTCGCGCGCCTTCGCGGGGAGAAGGCGCGCTGGGCGGCGGTCGCCGCGCTCGCCTTGCTTCCGGCGGCGGCGCAGGCGGACTTCTACTTCGCCAAGGGCCGCGAGGCGGTCGCCAAGGACCTGCTGTACCCGAGCCCCCTGCTCGAGACCGAGGGCCTCGGCGCCTGGCTGCGCGAGCGTACGGACGCCTCCGACCTCATCTGGGTGTTCGGCTCCGAGCCCGCGCTGTACGTCTACTCCGGGCGCCGGGCCGCGACCCGCCACGATTTCGTCTATCCGCTCACGATGTTCCCGAAGAGCGCGGCGCCGCTCGAGGCGGAGCTCGCGGCCCTGCGCGCGGCGCGGCCCGCCTACGTCGTCTATGTCAATCAGCCGATCTCGACCTTGATCGGCTCGCGCCTGGGGCTGTCCTTCCGCGACGCGGTCCGCGATTGGCTCGCCGCCGATTACCGCCTCGAGGGCTACGTCCCCGTCGGGCGGACCCCGGCGCCGTTCTCGGTCGTCGGCGCGGCGCGGCCGGACTGGCGCGAGGTGAACCGCCTGTACGTGTTCAAGCGCCGCTCTCCCTAGCCGCCGTACAACCGCCGGATGACGTGCCCGGCGGCGTAGGCCAGGGCCGCCGCCGTCCCGCCGACGGCCAAAGTCTCCACCCCGGAACGCGGCAGAGGGGCGCGCAGCGCCAGGCCTTTCGCGACGCCGATCCCGGCGAACGCGAGCGCCGTGACCCCGACGCTGGCGGCGAACTCGCGGCCGTCGAGGCGGACCGGGAGGAGGTAGGGGAGCAGCGGCATCAGCCCGGCCGCCGCGAACGCCGCGAAGGTGGCGAGCCCGGCGCGCAGGGGCCTGCGGTCCTCGAGCTGCAGGCCGTGCTCCTCCTGCACCATCGTCTGGACCCACAGCTCCTCGTCCCGCGTGATCACGTCCACGACCTTCTCGAGGACGTCGCCGTTGAAGCCCTTTCTCCTGAAGATCTGGCGGATCTCCTCCCTTTCGCCCTGGGGGATCCTCGCGATGTGGGCCTCCTCCTCCCGCCGCGCCTTGAGGACCTCCTCGCGCCGGCTTTTCACGCTGAGGTAGTTGCTGGCGGCCATGCTGAAGCCGTCGGCCAGCAGGTTGGCGACGCCGAGCACGACGATCACGGTGTCCGGCAGGCCGCCGCCCGCCGCGCCCGCGACGACGGCGAAGGTGGTGACGCAGCCGTCGATGCCGCCGAGCACCGCGTCGCCGAGGCGGCCGTGCCCCGGCCGCGCGTTCAGGCGCCGGCGTATGGCCGCCGGCCGGTGCAGCTTTTTCAGCTCCGCGGGAATTTCGTGCTCGTTCATGGTCCGCCCGGGTGACATAAGCATGTCGCGGCCCGGGCGGCACAGAGAGCGGCTGTAAAGATTCGGTGCCGCCTAGAAGGCGGAGCGCCACCACTCGTAGTGGTTCTTCTCGAGATCCTTGGCCGAGGGCATCGGGAAGAACACGAGCTCGTCGGGCCCGGCGAACCAGAAGCCGTGCCGGATCAGGCGCCACGAGGCCGCGGTCAAGGTCGAGTTGAGGCTCACCGTCTTCGTCTTCTTGTCCGAGTTCTCCTTGAGCTCGAGCAGGTAGTCGTGCAGGCGGTTCGGGTAGGTGTCCGGGATCGGGCAGGTCAGCATGTCCCGGTTCTGGTTCTGGTAGAGGAAGGTGTCCACGTTGAACTCGTACTGGGTGAACAGGATCTTCGGCGCGCCCTTCGAGCGGGTCTCCGACGTGATGTACTTGGCGAACGCGCGCTGATCGAGGGTCGAGGCGACCATGTTGCTGAGCGGGCAGATCTCCTGGTAGACCCGCACCAATCCGGGCTCGTTGACGGCCGTGTAGGGCTTCGCCTTCAGCTCGAGGGCCTTGCCGTCGGTCGTGACGAGGTAGAGGCTCTTGAGCGCCTTGAGGTCGATGTGCTCGAGCACGGCGTAGGACGAGATGAACTTCGTCTTCTTCGGCGAGCCGTCGGGATGCGGGACGGTCTCCTTGAGGTAGTGGTCGATCTCGAAATATTTGTCGCGGAAGGAGGAGTCGAGCTCCGCGAAGATCACCTTGCCTTCGTAGTGCTTCGAGCTTCCGATCGTGTAGTGCTCCGCGAATTTCTCCGGCGGGAGCTGGGACGCGACGAGCGCGTTGACGGGATGAACGATGACGTACAGGTGCTTGGCTAAGGTGGGCATAGTGGTTCCTCCAGCCTCAACCTAGCAACAAAACGGCCTGATTTAAGGCCGGCGCCGCGAGGCCGAGGCGACGAGGCAGGCCAGGTAGGACGCGGCCGCGGCCGCCGCGATCGCCCCGTAAGGCGCCACGATCAGCCGCAGGCCGAGCGGCGCCGCGGCGAACGCGGCGGCCACCGCCGCGCCTCCGCCGGCGATCCCGGCGTTTCGCGAGATCAGGAACGGGAGCGCCGCCGCCAGGGCGGCCAGGTAGACGATGAGAAAGGAGCCGAATTTCCCGGTTTTTCCCAGCGAATCGCCGGCGACGAGGTTGTCGAACACCGCGGCGTGGACCTCGACGCCCGGGGCCTTGACGTCGAACGGCGAGGCCCACTGGTCGTAGGCGATCGAATCCGAGACGAAGCCGACGAAGACCGTCGCGTCCCGGAGCCTCAGCTTCTGCTCGTCCGGCAGGCGGTCCTTGAGGAGGTCGCCCGCCGAGAAGACCGGATACGGCCGCTCCCCGCGGAAATTGAGGCAGATCTCCGGCTTCAGGCGCGCGCGCAGCTCGGCCGGGGCCAGCCCGAGGTGCCGCGCCGCCGCCGCGGCCCCGAGAAACGGCGTGCCGCCGCGCTCCGGAACGAAGGGCGCCAGGCAGCGCGACGCGAAGGGTCCGTGCCCCATCTGAACGGTCGCCAGCCCCGCCGAGGCCTCAGCCAGGCCGGGGATCGGGTCCGCCAGGCCGGCGTCCGTCGGGGCGTAGGCGTGGATCACCCGGCCGGAGCGCCGGGTCGCCTCCACCAGCGCCCGGTCGCCGGCGGCCGAGCGCGGCTCGGCGAACATCACGTCGAAGGCGATCGTCTTGGCGCCGGCGGCGGTCAGCCGGTCGATGAGCTCCGCGGAGACCTGTCTCGGCCACGGCCATGCGCCGAGCTCCGCGAGGGACTTGTCGTCGATGGCGGCGATCGCCGCC
>JAMPYD010000310.1 GCA_023700845.1 Elusimicrobiota bacterium
ACCACCCGATGCGCGGCGGCGACGTGCGCCGCACCTGGGCCGACAACCGCAAGATCCGCCGGGAGCTGGGCTACAAGCCCGTCGTCGGCTTCGACGAAGGCCTGCGCCTCACCTGGGACTATTTCGTCAAGGAGTACTTTCCCAAGAAGCACGGAAAGAAAGCGTGAAGGTCCTCGTCACCGGCGGACTCGGCTTCATCGGCGCGAACTTCGTTCGCTTCTTGAGTAGGGCGCGGCCCGCCTGGAAGATCGTCAACCTCGACAAGCAGACCTACGCGGGCAACCCCGCGAACCTGGCCGGCCTCAAGGTCCTGACGATCAAGAAGGACATCTGCGACGCCAAGGCCGTGGACGCGGCGATGAAAGGGTGCGACTACGTCGTCCATTTCGCGGCCGAGACCCACGTGGACCGCTCGATCCTCGACGCGGGGGCGTTCCTCAAGACCAACATCCTCGGCACGCAGGTCCTGCTCGACGCGGCGCTGCGCCATAAGGCGACGCGCTTCCTGCACGTCTCCACCGACGAGGTGTACGGCTCCATCCCGAAGGGCTATTCGAAGGAGGGCGACCACCTGGAGCCGAACAGCCCCTACGCCGCCTCCAAGGCCGCCTCGGACCTGCTGGTCCGCTCCTACTTCGTGACGCACAAGGCCCCGGTGCTCACCACGCGCGCCTCGAACAACTACGGCCCGTACCAGTACCCCGAGAAGGCCCTTCCCCTCATGATCACCAACTTCATGGAGGACAAGCCCTTCCCGCAGTACGGCGACGGCAAGCAGGTGCGCGACTGGCTGCACGTGCGCGACCACGCGCGGGCGATCCTGACGGTGCTGGAGAAGGGAGCGCTCGGCGAGGTTTACAATATCGGGGGCTCGTATACCTGCCAGAACCGCGAGCTGATCCAAAAGGTCCTCAAGCTCATGAAGAAGCCGAACGGATTGGTCACTCGCGTCGAGGACCGCAAGGGCCACGACCGGCGCTACGCGCTGGACTGCTCCAAGCTCAAGCGCCTCGGCTTCAAGCACGAGTACGACTTCGAGCGGGGCCTGGCGCAGACGATCTCCTGGTACATCAACAACGAGGCGTGGTGGCGGCCGCTGAAGGTCGCGGGCGGCTATCGCGCCTACGTCAAGAAGGCCTACAAGAAATGAGCAGAAGGAAAACCGTCGTCAACGGCCACCGCCCCGCCGCGCCCATGTCCTGGAGCCACGGGGGCTGGATGGAGATCGTCGTCGGCTCGATGTTCTCCGGCAAGACCCAGGAGCTGATCCGTCGCCTGCGCCTGGCGCAGATCGCCCGCCAGAAGGTCCAGGTGTTCAACTCGGCGCTCGACGTGCGCTACGCCAAGGACCACATCGTCTCCCACGACCTGGTCAAGACGCCCTCGATCGCCGTGGCGAAGGCCAAGGACATCCTGACCAGGATCGACTCGGACACCCAGGTCGTCGGCATCGACGAGGTGCAGTTCTTCGACGCCGACATCATCGCCGTCTGCGAGCGGCTCGCCGGCGAGGGCCGCCGCGTGATCGTGGCCGGCCTCGACCAGGACTTCCGCGGCGAGCCCTTCGAGACGACCGCCCGCCTGATGGCCCTGTCCGAGTTCGTCACGAAGAACCTCGCGATCTGCATGCTGTGCGGCAACCCCGCCAACCGTTCCCAACGCCTGTCCGGCGGCCGCAAGGTCGTCGAGGTCGGCGCCGCCGACAAATACGAAGCCCGCTGCCGCCGCTGTTTCAAACGCTGAACGAGGAGATCACCATGGCCGACCGCCCCTATAAGACCGACAATCCCGTCGTCGAGATCGCGAGCACCCTCGGCAAGATCGCCGTGGAGCTGTTCCCGAAGGAGGCTCCCGACACGGTGGCCAACTTCCTCAAGCTCGTGGAGAAGGGCTACTACGACGGCGTGATCTTCCACCGCGTGATCCCCAAGTTCATGGTGCAGACGGGCGACCCGACGGGCACCGGCCGCGGCGGCCCGGGCTGGACGATCCTCGACGAGTTCCACCCCAAGCTCAAGCACAATAAGGCCGGCATCCTGTCCATGGCGAACGCGGGCCCCGACACCGGCGGCTCCCAGTTCTTCATCACCTTGGCCGCGACGCCCCACCTCGACAACCGCCACGCGATCTTCGGCCAGGTGATCGAGGGTCAGGACGTCGTCGTCAAGATCGGCGACTCCCCGCGCGACGGCTCCGACCGCCCGCGCACGCCGGTGGCGATGGAGAAGGTCAAGCTCGTCCAGCCGCTCAAGAAATAGACTTAAGCCCGTCCTCGAGGACCGCGAAGGCCTCCGCCAGCTGCTCGTCGGTGATGACGAGCGGGAAGAGCAGGCGCACGCAGTTGCCGTAGGAGCCCGCGGTCATGATGACGACGCCGCGCTCGTAGCAGTGCTTGACGAGGGCCTTCGCCCCGTCGGCGAAGGGCTCCTTGGCGGAGCGGTTCTTGACGAGCTCGAAGGCGAGCATCGGCCCGAGGCCGCGCACGTCGCCGATGACCGGGTACTTCTCCTTCCACGAGGTCAAGGTCCCGAGCACCGAGCGGCCCAGCGCCCGGACCCGGGGCAGGAACGCCGGGTCCTCCATCGCGCCGATCACCGCGAGCGCGGAGGCGACGGCGACGGGGTTGCCGCCGAACGTGCCGCCGATGCCTCCCTCGATGGGGGCGTCCATGATCTCCGCGCGCCCCGTCACCGCCGAGATCGGCATCCCGCCGCCGAGCCCCTTCGCGGTGAGGATCAGGTCGGGGGCGAAATCGAGCTGTTCGGACGCAAATAAGGTTCCAGTCCGGCCAAAGCCGCATTGGATTTCGTCGGCAATAAGCACTATTCCGTTGGCGCTGCAGAATGAGGAAAGGTTCGCCAGGAACTCTTTAGGCGCAGGGATAAATCCGCCCTCTCCGAGGACGGGCTCTATGATGACGGCCGCCACGTTCTTCGCCGTTTCCTTCGCGACGAGGTCGGTAAAAGCCTTAAAAGCCGTTCCCGCCGTGACGTCGTGATAAGGGTAGGGATAAGGAGCCCTCAATACGTTGCCGTTAAAAGGCGCAAAGCCGGTTTTATAGGGCTTTTCTTTCGCCGTCAACGTCATCGCCATGTACGTTCTTCCGTGAAACGCATGTTCAAAGGCGATGACGGACGGTCGGCCCGTATGAGCCCGAGCGATTTTTATCGAATTCTCCACCGCCTCGGCCCCGCTGTTCGCGAGAAACGACTTCTTCGCGAACTTCCCCGGAGCGAGGCCGTTGAGCTTCTCGCAGAGAGCGACGTAGCCCTCATAGGGCGTCACGTTGAAGCTCCCATGAATCAGCTTCCCCGCCTGATTCCCGATCGCTTCGACGAGCGCCTCCGGCGTGTGGCCCGTATTCACGACCCCGATCCCCGCCGCGAGATCGATCAGCACGTTCCCATCCACGTCCGTGATCAACGCTCCGTGCGCGCGGTCGACGAAGACGGGGGTCCCATGAAACGGCCCCCGCGCCACGGCGGCCCTGCGCCGGGCCATCAGAGCGACGCTCTTCGGTCCGGGAATCGCGGTCTTGAGGACGATGTTTTTCGTTTTAGTACCAGCCAAGGGGAGCCTCGTCGAGATTGATATTGATCTGTTTGGTTTCCAAGTAGGCTTGAATGCCGTACAAACCGAGCTCTCTTCCGTTGCCGCTTTGCTTATAACCGCCCCAGGGCATCTCGTTGAACGTCGGGTGGTAGGTGTTCAGCCAGGTGATGCCCGCGCGCAGCTCCTTGAGCACCCGA
>JAMPYD010000311.1 GCA_023700845.1 Elusimicrobiota bacterium
CGCGGCGGCCGAGCAGGGCATACGCCGCCTCAAGGTCCGGCGCTTCGGCGTCGAGGAGGCCCTCGTGGCCGGCGCCGTCGTCCTGCTCGCGTTCGGGGCGGAACGCCTGCTGTCGAACGGCGGGCGCTGGCATTTTTCGGCGGCGGTCTTCTCCGCGGCGCTCGCCCTCGGGGCCGCCGCCGCCTACGCGCGCTACGGCTATCGCCTGGCCTCGTTCGGCGCCGCCGCCGCGCTGGGCGCGTTCGTGGGGACCTTGGAGTACGGCGAGCACGCCACGCGCGTCCTGCTGGCCGTCCTGTACGCCGCTTTGCTCGCGGCGGCGACCTTCTGCCCGGGCCTGCCGCGCAGGGAGCGGGAGCGCCTGGAGATCGTCCGCTTCTTCCTCGCGCTGTCGGTCCCGCTGTGCCTGAACCTGCGCCTCGAGCGGGCCTTTTATTCCTGGAGCCTGCAGCCGGTGACCGGGGCCTTCGGCCTGGCGACGTTCGCGGCGATCTTCCTCATCCCGCTGGCCTGGCTCGCCTGGGGCGCGCGCGAGCGCTCGCGGACTTTGCTGTGGGCGGGCGCCGTCGGCCTGCTCGTCGCGCAATGCTCGATCAAGCCCTACCTCGGGATCGCGCGGAACTCGTGGGACCCGGCGGTCCTGGGCCTCGAGCTCGTGATCCTGGCCCTCGCGCTGAAGCGCTGGCTCGACGCGGGGCCGGGCGGTCGGCGCGGCGCGTATTCCGCCGAGGCGCTCGGAGATCCCGGGCCCGGCGAGGCCGCCGGCCTGCTCGCCGCGGCCGTCGCGGCCTCTCCCTCTACGCCGCCCGCCGGCCCGGACCGCCCCAAGGGCGGCGGCGGGAGCTTCGGCGGCGGCGGCGCGTCGGGCGGCTTCTAGGTCCGGGCGCAAGCGCCCGGACACAGACGCCGGTGTGGAATGGACCTTAGCGTCTAGAAGTAGCGGCGCACGCCGACGGCCCCGTCGAAGGTCCCGCCCTCGCTCGGGGCCAGCCGCAGGACGGGCGCGACCTCGGCGAAGAACTCGATGGGCTTCTTCGAGTGGAACATCGACACGCCGCCGACGAAGCGGATCCCGACGAACGTCTCCCGCTCGGACTTCAGCTTGAGGCCGAGGCCGGCGTACACGGGCATGCGGAACTCGGGGACCTTGCGCGGCAGGACCTTGTCGAAGTTCTTGAGGAAGTCGGCGTTCATCGTGAAGTCGCCGTCGGACACGCCCAGGTGGCTCTGCACCGCGTAGACCGGGTCGAGCCAGTACTTCGCGGTGACGCCGAAAGGGACGCCGAGGACGACGCCGGCGCCGAGCTTCGGAATCTCCCCGGCGCGGACGGGCGCGGCCGCGGCCAGCAGGACGGCGAGGAGCAGGTATCTCATGGACACAGTTTACACCAATGCGACCCGCCGCCCATAGACCCCCGGGCGGGTCCGGCGCTATACTTGAGGCGGATGAAGATCACGCGACACGCCCGTCTGCTCCTGGCGGCCCTCGCCGCGGCCGCGGCCTGCCAGACCGTCCCTTATACGAAGCGCTCGCAGTTCCTGCTCGTGTCGGTCGACGAGGAGGCCGCCCTCGGCGAGAACGCCTACCGGGAGGCCCTGTCGAAGGCCAAAATCTCCGGCGACGCCGCCGCGACGGCCATGGTGCGGCGCGTCGGCGCGCGCATCGCCGCGGTCTCCGACCGTCCGGACTTCAAATGGGAGTTCAACCTCATCGACGACCCGAAGACCGTCAACGCCTGGTGCCTGCCGGGCGGCAAGGTGGCGGTGTACAGCGGCCTCCTGACCGTGGCGCGCGACGAGGAGGGCCTCGCCGTCGTGATGGGCCACGAGATCGCGCACGCCCTGGCCCGCCACGGCTCGGAGCGCATGAGCCAGGGCCTGCTGGCCCAGCTCGGCGGCGCCGCTCTGAGCGCCGCCATGGCCAGCAAGCCCGCGGCGACCCAGCGCGTGGCGCAGGAAGCCTACGGCGCCGGCGCGGCCGTCGGGGTCATCCTTCCCTTCAGCCGCGCGCACGAGAGCGAGGCCGACCGCATCGGCCTGATCCTGATGGCCAAGGCGGGCTACGACCCGGGCGGCGCCGTCGCCTTCTGGGGCCGCATGGCGCAGGCCTCCGGCGGCAAGGACACGACGCCCGAGTTCCTGCGCACCCACCCGGCCGACGCCAAGCGCATCGCGAGGATCGAGGAGCAGCTGCCCGAGGCGCGCGGCTACCTCAAAAAAACCCCCTGAAACGGCGGCCCCGGCGACAGCGGTCCCGGGCCGTTTTTGTTACCATTAAAACATGATGAGCTCAGCCGCGGCCGTCCCCGGGACGGCGCCTTCCTTCGATCTGGCGTCCCTCAACGTCATCCTGTCCAAGTACAAGGACTCCCACCTGCCCAGCTCCCTGTGGCAGATCGCCAACACCGCGATCCCGTTCTTCTCGGTGATGGCCCTGATGTACCTCACCTCCTACAAGGGCTACTGGCCCGTGACCTTGCTCCTCGCCGTGCCGGCCTCCGGCCTGCTCATGAGGATGTTCATCATCCAGCACGACTGCGGACACGGCTCCTTCTTCAAGTCCTCCCGCGCCAACGACTGGGTGGGCGCCGTCATCGGCGTGCTGACCTTGACCCCGTACACCTACTGGAAGCAGACCCACGCGATCCATCACTCCACGTCCGGCAACCTCGACCGCCGCGGCTACGGCGACATCGAGACCTTGACCGTCAAGGAGTACGCCGCGCTGACGCCGTGGGGGCGCTGGAAGTACCGCGCCTACCGCTCGATCCCGGTCCTGTTCTTCATCGGCCCGGCGTTCCACTTCGTCCTGTACCACCGGTGGCCCGGGATCATCCCGGCGGACTGGAAGGCGGAGCGGCGCAGCATCCTCCTCAACGACCTGGCTTTGGTCGCTTTGCTGGCCTTCGCCCACTACACGGTCGGCCTCAAGCACTTCTTCCTCGTCCAGCTCGCCGTCGGCATCATGACCGCGATCGCGGGCGTCTGGTTCTTCTACGTCCAGCACCAGTTCGAAGGCGCCTACTGGAGCCGCGACGCCCAGTGGAACGTCGTCGACGCGAGCCTGCGCGGCAGCTCCTTCTACGATCTGCCCCGCGTCCTGCAGTGGATGACCGGCAACATCGGCTTCCACCACATCCACCACCTGAACAGCCGCATCCCCAACTACAAGCTCGAGCGCTGCATGAACGAGAACCCCGTCCTGCAGAACCCCTCGCGGCTGACCTTGTGGAAGAGCTTCAAGTGCGTGTCCCTGACCCTGTGGGACGAAGACCGCCAGAAGCTGGTCAGCTTCAAAGCCGCCGCCGTCTAATACACCATCGTGTGAGCCTCAAGCGCCTCGCCGTTCCCGCCGCCGCGGCCGCCGGCGTTTTCCTCTGGTGGTCCTCGACGTCGCGCGCGCCGGCCCCGGACGCCCGCGCCTTGCTCATGACCCGCGCCGAGCCGCAAGCCCCGGCGGAGGCGCCGGACGGCCCCGTCCCGGCCGAGGAGGCCGAGGCTCCGCCCGAGGCGGCGCCCGCGGCGGAGCTCCCGCCGCCCGAGCCCGTCCTCGCCGAATCGGCCCAGCGCCGCTTCTCGAGCCCGGCGGCGCAGGCCGCCGCCGGAGGCATCGCCGGCGCCGAGCCCTCCGGCGCGTTTTCCGCGGGCCCGGGCTTCGAGCCGAACCTGCCCGGCGGCTACGCCGCCCCGACGGCGGGCGCCGGGCGGCTCCCGGAAGCGACGGCGGC
>JAMPYD010000312.1 GCA_023700845.1 Elusimicrobiota bacterium
CCGCGAGCTCAGTCGCGATCCTCCGTCCGATCATCCCCGTCGCTCCGAACAATACCGTTTTCATGGAGAGCCTCCTAACGCAACTAAGTCTGTTACATATTAACCCTTAAAAAAAGGGCCCGGCAACTGTAACCATTATAGTCACAGTTGCCGGGCTTGTCAAGGCCCCGTCCGGTCAGCGCGCGGCGAACCTCCAGCGCAGTCGCGCGGAGACCGTGCGCCCGACGGCGGGCACGACGAAGCGCTCCAGGCGGCCTCCCGAGGCGGACAGGATGCCGCGCGTCGCGTAGCCCTCGTCAAGGACGTTCTTCGCGCCGACGCTCACGGTCCAGTCCCCCCGCTCGAGCGAGGCGTCGAGATCGAGCGTGCAGTAGCCCGGCAGCTTCCTCTCCAGGTTCGCCTCGTCGCCAAAGAAGCGGCTCGAGCCGACGCACTGCCCCCCGGCGCCGACGCGAAAGCCCCGAGGCAGAGGCACGGACGCGCCGACCGACAGACGATGCCGCGGGACCATCGGGATTTCCGAGCCCGGCGTCACCGTCTGCGTCGCCGGGAACGGCGCCTTGTCGAGGGCGAAGCGGCCCTGGAAGGTCGCCTCGGTGTACGCATAATCCAGGCGGGCGTCGGCCTTCCCGATGCGCGGGCGCAGCGAGACCTCGATGCCCTGCCTCCGGGTCCGGTCGATGTTCCGGTTCTTCCCGAATCCGGCGACGGGGTCGAAGACGGCGTAGATCTCGTCTTCGGCCGCCGCGCGGTAAACGGCCGCGTCGACCTCCCCCCACGCGGGATGCCGCCAGCCCGCCCCGGCCTCCCAGCTCCGGGTCCTGACCGGGCGCAGGTCCGGCGTGGACGCGAACGGCCCCAGGGCCGACAGCTCGCCGGAGGTCGGCGCGCGGAAGGCCTCGGCGTACGACGCGCGCAGGCTCACGCCGGCGCCCGGCGCCCAGTTCACGCCGACGCGCGGCGAGGTCCGGGCGTACGAGCGCATGCCGTCGTTGGCGGGCGTGACCCGATTCTTGTAGTCGATCGTCGTGCGGTCCCAGCGCGCGCCCGCGGTCAGGACCGGGCCCGAGGGCCACAGGTCCGCGGAGCCCGTCAGCCACGAGCCGAGGCGCGTGTCGCGCGTGCCGCTCGCGCTCCGGAACGGGGCCGCGCCGAAGCTCCCGGCCGACGAGGACTCGGCGTCGGCGCGCGCGCCCTCCACGCCGCCGTTCAAGGTCAGGCGGCGCCCCGCGACCTCCCCGTCCGCCGTGAGCTGCCCCGCGCCGCCGGCGGAGCGCAGCTTCGCCGCGCTCGCCGAGACCGAGGAGCGTCCGCGGTTGAGCGGCGTGTTCTCCAGGCGCTCGCGGAACTGCCCCATGACCGCCCCCGACAGGCCCTCGACGAAGGTCCGGCGTCCGTTGAGGGCCACGGCGTTGAGCAGGCTGTCCGTCTTCACGAGGCTGATCCTCTGGCGCGGATCGGCCTCGAACTCCCCCTGCGTCAGCGAGCCGCCCTGGTCGAGGCGGTCGTCGGCGAAGGCGTACGTCAGGCGGACGTCGTCCTTCGAGGTGCGCCGGCCGAGGCTGCCGTTGACCGCGGTCATGCGCGACGACGCGCCGCGGCGGTAGCCGTCCTCGCGCGCGTGCGCGCCGGACACGGCGTAGTCGTAGCCGCCGGCGGCGCCGCGCACGGACGCGTCCGCGTCCGCGCGGCCGTACGAGCCGATGCCCGCGGACGCGCTCGCCTCCGTCTTCTTCGTCCCCCGCTTGGTGAAGACCGCGACGACGCCGGCCAGGGCGTCCTTGCCGTAGATCGTGCTCGGCCCGGGCAGGACCTCGACGCGCTCGACGTTCTCCAGCGGGATCAGCTGCCAGTTCACCTGGCCCAGGTCGGCCTCGTTGACCCGCACGCCGTCGACGAGGACGATCGTCGCGGGCCCGGGCGAGGCGTTCCACCCGCGCAGGTCGAGCGTGGGCTGGAACGGGTTCCCGGACTGGTTGTAGAGGACGACCCCGGGCAGGCGGCCGATCGCGTCGGCCAAGGTGTCGCCGCGCAGGTCGACGGATTCGACGACGCGGGCGGTCTGCGGATAACGGCCTTGATCGACGGGGACGTCGGTCAGGCGGAAGGCGGACAGGACGGCGAGGAGCGCGGCGGACGATGGGACCATGGTTGGTCCTCCTTACTCGAGGTTGCCCAACGCAGGTCTCCTGACTTACGGATCGTCGCCCATTGCCGCGTCTTCCCATCCTTTCTAGGACAGTGACTTTGCGGCGGGCTACCCGTTTACAGTGGCGGTACCGTGCCGGAATTGCACCGGCTTCCTACGGATGCGTCGGGGTGAGGCGCGACGATTCTAGCAAATGGAGGTACAATAGCCGGGACCAACGTCCGGAGGGAATCCCATGCCCACAGAGCTCCAGCATTTCATCGGCGGAAAGAAGGTGTCCGGCAAGAGCGGGCGCTTCGGCGACGTGTACAACCCGTCGACCGGGCTCGTCGCGGCGCGCGCGCCGTTCGCGTCGAGGTCCGAGGTCGAGGCCGCGATCGCGAACGCCGCCGAGGCCTTCCCCGCCTGGGCCGCCGCCTCCCCCCTCGCGCGCGCGCGCGTCATGTTCAAGTTCAAGGCCCTGATCGAGGCGCACGCCGACGAGATCGCGTCGCTCATCTCCGCCGAGCACGGCAAGGTCCACGCCGACGCGAAGGGCTCGCTCATCCGCGGCAACGAGGTCGTCGAGTTCGCCTGCGGCATCCCCCACCTGCTCAAGGGCGAGTTCTCGCCGGGCGTCTCCACGGGCGTCGACATGTACTCGATGCGCCAGCCGCTCGGCGTCGTGGCGGGCATCACGCCGTTCAACTTCCCGGCCATGGTCCCGCTGTGGATGGCGGCCGTCGCCGTCGCCTGCGGCAACACTTTTATCTTGAAGCCGTCCGAGAAGGATCCGTCCTGCCCCTTGCGCCTCGCGGAGCTTTTCCTCGAGGCCGGCGGCCCTCCCGGCGTGCTCAACGTCGTCCTCGGCGACAAGGAGGCCGTCGACACCTTGCTCACCGATCCCCGCGTGCAGGCCGTGAGCTTCGTCGGCTCCACCCCGATCGCGCGCTACGTGTATTCCACGGCGTCCGCGCACGGCAAGCGCGTGCAGTCCATGGGCGGCGCCAAGAACCACATGATCGTGATGCCCGACGCGGACCTCGATCAGGCCGCCGACGCGCTGATGGGCGCGGCGTACGGCTCGGCGGGAGAGCGCTGCATGGCGATCTCCGTCGCCGTCGCGGTCGGAGACGACACCGCGGACAAGCTGATCTCGCTGCTCAAAGAGCGCCTCAAGGGGCTGAAGGTCGGCCTGCCGGGAGACAAGGACTCCGACATGGGGCCGCTCGTCACGGGCGCGCACCGCGCCAAGGTGGTCGAGTACGTCGAGGCGGGCGTCAAGGAAGGCGCGAAGCTGGTCGTGGACGGGCGCGGCGTGAAAGTCGCCGGTCACGAGAAGGGCTTTTTCCTCGGCGGCTGCCTGTTCGACGGAGTCACGGCGACGATGCGGATCTATAAAGAGGAAATCTTCGGGCCGGTGCTGTGCGTCATGCGGGCCAAGGATTTCGAGGACGCGCTGCGTCTTCCGAACGAGCACGAGTTCGGCAACGGCGTGTCGATCTTCACCCGCGACGGCGACGCCGCGCGCGAGTTCTCCTCGCGCGTGCAGGCTGGCATGGTCGGCGTCAACGTGCCGATTCCCGTGCCGCTCGC